>JAAUQA010000130.1 GCA_012032855.1 Candidatus Competibacteraceae bacterium | reverse complement strand
TTAAGTATTTCTCCAGATCGGCAATAACTCATTACCTGCAAAATTAGCCGGCACCAATATTGTATCTTTAGGAGGCAAGGCCACATCGGCCACAGGGTAATCCAACGTATAATGCAATCCTCGGCTTTCTTTGCGAGCCATAGCACTGCGAATGATTAGATCCGACACCAACGCTAAATTACGTAATTCTATAAGATCAGCACTGATCCGGAAATGTCCGTAATATTCCTCAATTTCATGCAACAGCAAATTCACTCGGCTTTTAGCCCGCCTTAACCGCTTATCGGTACGCACAATACCGACGTAGTCCCACATGAAACGACGCAATTCCTGCCAATTATGGGCCACTAACACTTCTTCATCGGAATCCGTCACGCGACTCTCATCCCATTCCGGTAACGATATGGGTGCTGCAGCACGATTTAAACACTGGCTGATATCGTCGCTCGCTGATTTGGCGAACACGAAGCACTCCAACAGGGAATTGCTCGCCATGCGATTAGCGCCATGCAACCCGGTAAACGCCACTTCGCCTATAGCATACAAGCCCTCCATGTCGGTACGGCCCCGCAAATCGGTCATTACGCCACCGCAAGTGTAGTGAGCAGCAGGAACCACCGGTAGCGGTTCCTGAGTCATGTCGAAGCCATATTCGAGACATTTGGCGTAGACAGTTGGGAAGTGCGCACGGACAAACTCCGCCGACCTGTGACTAATGTCCAGATAGACGCAAGGGATACCTAAGCGTTTCATTTCATGATCGATCGCTCGCGCCACAATGTCGCGTGGCGCGAGTTCCAGGCGCGGATCGAACTGCTCCATGAAGCGACTGCCATTGGGCAATTGTAAATGGCCGCCTTCGCCACGTACCGCCTCGGTCACTAAGAACGATTTGGCTTGAGGGTGATAGAGGCAAGTAGGGTGAAATTGCATAAATTCCATGTTGGCCACCCGGCAACCGGCTCGCCAGGCCATCGCGATACCGTCGCCCGTTGAGCCGTCCGGGTTGCTCGAATAGAGGTAGACCCGGCTGGCCCCGCCACTGGCCAATACCACGAAGCGGGCTGAAAATACCTCTACCTCCCCAGTCTGTTGATTCAGAACATATACACCTAGACAGCGATTACCGGGTAGGCTCACTTTACCCGCGCTAATCAGATCGATGGCACTGTGATGATCACAGAGCACGATGTTGGGATGCTGCCGAGCGCGTTCTTCCAAGTTGGTCTGAATAGCATGGCCTGTGGAGTCAGCTGAATGAATCACGCGACGATGGCTGTGCCCCCCCTCGCGAGTCAGATGATAATCCACCGAGCCATCGGTACGGGCTTCGGTGGTGAAAGCCACGCCATGTTGAATTAACCAGTCAATGGATTCCCGTGCATGTTCTACTGTGAAGCGCACGCTATCGGTATGGCATAGACCAGCCCCGGCCACTAGGGTATCCTTAACGTGCGACTCAAGGGAATCTTCGGCATCCAACACGGCTGAGATACCGCCCTGGGCATAGTAAGTGCTGCCCTCCGAAAGCGTTCCTTTAGCGAGCACGGTGATACGGGCAACACCCGCGAGACGCAATGCCAAACTTAAGCCTGCCGCGCCGCTGCCAACCACTAACACATCACTTACATTATGGGAAAAGGTGTTCGTCATAGCTTGTGAGTAGTTCCACGAATAGGTTATGGTTAAATAAAGAACCCGCTCCGGCATGAGATATGTCAATTTTTGCAATATAACCGACTCGTTCATCACCGTCATGCGAACTAATGATTCGGGCTTGTGTCTACCCCAAAGAAATCGCATGGAACTTGCCGTTAGAGTCAGGAGAGGCCAGCCCGGATGGGCGAACGCAATATAGACCGCGAACTGGTCCACAGGGTACAAAAGGGGGATAAAAGCGCATTTGACGTTTTGGTACGCAAATACCAACTCAAGATCGTCAAATTGATTTCCCGCTATGTTAATGACCCTAGTGAGGCGCTGGATGTCGCTCAAGAGGCTTTTCTCAAAGCTTACCGCGCCTTACCCAGCTTCCGTGGAGAAAGTGCTTTTTACACTTGGCTCTATCGGATTGCCATCAATACGGCCAAAAATTACTTGGTGGCCCAGGGACGTCGCCCACCGGGGTCGGATATTGATGCGCAAGAAGCTGAACAATACGATGGACAGACTTTTCTGAAGGAGTATGAAACGCCGGAGCGCGTATTGCTGAAAGACGAAATTGAAGCGACAGTATTTCGGGCGATTGAGGAGCTGCCAGAAGATCTGCGTACAGCCATAACCTTGCGTGAATTGGAAGGCATGAGCTATGAAGAGATCGCCCAGACCATGGGGTGTCCGATCGGTACGGTGCGTTCTCGTATCTTCAGAGCACGTGAATCGATCGACACGAAACTACGTCCATTATTGGAGTGAACTCGTTTAGTGGAAAGAGTCATGGCGGATAAAATGGTTGAACAACTCTCTGCATTGATGGACAGTGAATGCGCACTGCCTGAAGTCGAAATGGCGATGCGCCGCCTGACCAAAGATGCTGATCTACAGGCCCGCTGGCAGCGTTATCACCTGATCAGCGACACGCTAAAAAACAATATTCCCGACATCATTGATCTCGACTTGGTTGAACGCATCAACCAGGCTATTTCTGCCGATCCACCACTACACACTTATGGGTTAGCTAAACAGTCCACCTGGAATAAACCCGTCACTGGGTTTGCATTGGCTGCTTCCGTAGCGTTAGTCGCTTTCGCCGGGTTCCAGCTGGCTCCATTCGAAGTTACATCCGAACCTTCGCTTGTGGCAGCAACAGCCCCCATATCTCCCGCTCCTTCACCTGACCCCTCCCAATCCGGCATTGCTAATACCAATACCTCATTGGAAGAAAAACTCAACACTTATTTAGTAAGTCATAATGAACATGCGTCCATGCACAGCGTACACGGTGTTCTGCCGTATGTTCGTATGGTCGGCTACCAAGCCAATCGCTAGTGGTGGTTATGACCCGGCTGAAGCTATGGCATTGCGCGGTTTTGACCATTGTGTTGTGGCCCATTGAATGGGGATGGGCCGTAGGCGAAGAGCAACACAACGAAGCGAAACAGTGGCTGGAACGCATGATGCAGGCCACCAAGACGCTGAATTATGAGGGTAGCTTTGTATATATACAGGGTCAGAGTCTGGAAGCCATGCGCATCGTACATAACAGCGGGATAGAAGGGGAACGGCAGCATATGACTTCCTTAAACGGTCCGCTGCGGGAAGTCGTGGTAACGAATAGCCAAGTCACCTGTTTAACGCCTCAGCAACAGGTTGTTTTCAATAGTGGGCGTTACAAACGTTCGGCGTTTCCCATCTCCTTACCCCATGATCTAAATCGGTTAGAATCATTCTACGCATTCAAAATGCAAGGGCATGACCGCGTTGCCGGCCAGACTACCCAAGTCGTTGCTATTCAACCACGCGACAAGCTGCGTTTCGGCTATCGCTTATGGTTGGATCAAGAAACCGCTTTAGTGCTCCGCTCCGCCCTGATGGATGAACAAGAGCAGGTGGTTGAACAAATGATGTTTACCCACGTACAGTTGACGAATTCAATCGATCCAACCGAACCGCCTGCATCACCCACGTCGACGGTTGCGACTCTGTCCTCTGACAGCAACAATAGCCCCGAAGTTGAACAAACGCCCTCTCCCTGGCAAGTGACCGAACTGCCGGCGGGATTCGAACAAATCATGCGCAATCGCTTACTTAGTGCATCGAACCAACAGGCGATCAATCACATCGTATTTAGCGACGGTCTGATTACGGTTTCCGTGTTTGTGGAACCCTTGCAAGGTGCCGAACCGGTTCTCGAAGGCCCCTCTAGGATGGGCGCCATGAATGCTTTCGGCACAGTAGTTAACGATCATCAAGTCGTGGTTGTCGGCGAAGTTCCCGCGATCACCGTGCAACTCATCGCTTCCTCAGTACATTACGTTCAGGAAGTCAACCCGTGATTCAGGAAAAAGCCCGGGTCGTCGCTGTCGGCGAAGGTTATGCTTGGGTAGAAACCCAGCGGCAAACCAGTTGCAGTGCGTGCAGTGCTAACAAAGGTTGCGGTACCGCAGCACTATCCAAAGTTTTAGGGCAACGCCGCACGCATATTTACGCGCTCACTCAAATCCCTCTCAAAGTCGGTGACGAGGTCATTATCGGTATCGCGGAACAAGCGCTTTTGATAGGCTCGCTGGCTGTTTATTTAGTCCCTCTGTTGGCATTATTTATAGGGATGGTTTTGGGCCGAGTTTATTTTTTCCCCTCGACAGTGAGCCCATGATCATCACCTTCGGTTTGTTGGGATTGATTGCGGGATTCGTTTGGTTGTGGTTTTTTAACCGCCAAATTCGCGCCGATAACCGCTTCCAACCCTTGATACTAGGCCACACCTCCTTATAATCATCTCTCCTCCCGTACCTTTGGCCATTTAGCGGGTATAATGCTCGCCGGTGTTTGTAGGCACCGGATGACAGCGAATATTTTCTGACAAAACGAATCATGAGGTTCGTTTTCGCGGTCAGATGAGCCATCGTACCAACCAATTCCAAACATGCTCAAAACTAACCCGATGCTGGTCTTGATCAATACACCATGAAACAAATTCGCAATTTTTCGATCATCGCCCACATCGATCATGGAAAATCCACTTTAGCCGACCGATTCATTCAGCATTGATGGGGGGCTAAGCTCAAGGGAAATGGCTGAGCAAGTGCTGGATTCCATGGATCTGGAACGGGAACGCGGTATTACTATTAAAGCGCAAAGCGTTTCCCTCCAGTACCAAGCCAGGAATAACCAAATTTATCAACTCAACTTCATTGATACCCCAGGGCATGTAGACTTTGCCTATGAAGTATCCCGATCGCTCGCCGCTTGCGAAGGTGCGTTACTCGTGGTCGATGCTGCTCAAGGGGTGGAAGCGCAAAGCGTAGCGAATTGTTACACGGCGATCGAACAAGGCCTCGAAGTGTTGCCGGTGTTGAATAAGATCGATTTACCGTCAGCGGAACCGGAACGGATCGCCCATGAGATCGCGGACATTATCGGCATTGATGCGAGCGATGCGATTCACGTCAGTGCCAAAACCGGCATCGGGATCACCGATCTACTGGAACAAATCGTCCAACGTATCCCGCCTCCGCAAGGCAATCCGGAAACCACCCTCAAAGCGTTGATTATCGATTCCTGGTTCGATAACTTCGTGGGCGTTATCTCGTTGGTACGGGTAGTTGACGGCTGTATCCGAGTTGGTCAAAAGATCCAAATCATGTCAACCGGACGAAGTTTCCAGGTCGATAAAGTCGGCCTCTTCACCCCCAAACGCAGCGATCGGCCGTTGTTGGACACCGGTGAAGTGGGCTATGTTATCGCTGGCATCAAAGACATCAATGGTGCGCCGGTCGGAGATACGCTGACCAGCGTCGACGATCCCGCCACCACCCCGTTACCGGGTTTTCAGAAAATCCAATCGCGGGTTTTTGCCGGTTTGTTTCCTATCTTCTCCGATGACTACGAAGACTTTCGCACGGCGTTGCAGAAACTGCGCTTGAACGACGCCGCCTTGCATTTCGAACCCGAAACGTCTCAGGCGTTAGGTTTCGGGTTCCGCTGCGGATTCCTGGGCATGCTACATATGGACATTGTGCAGGAACGGCTGGAACGTGAATATCAACTGGAACTGATTACCACAGCGCCTACGGTTATTTATGAACTCGTTACTACCGGCGGTGAGACGCTGCAAATCGACAATCCCGCCAAGTTACCTCCGTTGAATCAAATTGACGAGATTCGCGAACCGATTATCGTGGCTAACATATTGGTACCACAGGAACATCTAGGCGCGGTCATCAATCTGTGTATTGAAAAACGGGGCACCCAGCGTAACTTGCTCTATGTCGGCAAGCAGATATCGCTCACGTTTGAATTGCCCTTGAGTGAGGTCGTGTTGGATTTTTTCGATCGGCTCAAGTCAGTCAGTCGGGGCTTTGCTTCCTTTGATTATTCATTTGAACGCTTCCAGGCTGCCCAACTGATTAAATTGGATATTTTAATCAACGGTGAACGCGTCGATGCATTGTCACTCATCGTCCATCGAGATCACGCGCAACAAAGGGGCCGTGATCTGATTGAACGCATGCAAAAAATAGTTCCTCGTCAAATGTTTGAGGTCGCCATCCAAGCAGCTATCGGCAATCAAATTATCGCCCGAGCTACCGTTAAAGCATTGCGCAAAAATGTAACTGCCAAATGTTATGGCGGTGATGTCACGCGTAAGCGCAAGTTGTTGGAAAAGCAAAAAGCCGGAAAAAAACGCATGAAGCAGGTCGGGAAGGTGGAAATTCCTCAAGAAGCTTTCTTAGCTGTATTGCAAGTGGATAAAAAGTAATGGTTTCTGATCAATCGAACGGTTATGCCCATGGTTTTTGATTTCGCCGCCGTCTTAGTTTTGCTCGCTGTTGTTACCGGCAGTATTTGGGTGTTAGACATCTTCGTTCTCGCACCCCGCCGTGCGTCATCCAGATCCGACGAGAATATCAATAATAATCAGCGACAACCCCAGTGCTCCGCAACTGTCTAAGCTGCCTTTAAACGAAGCCTATCACGTTTTAGGGATTACCCCGAACGCTTCTGATAAGACCTTAAAGAAAGCCTACCTACGCCTGATCAATCAAGGGGACTCCGTCCCAGTGGACATCGGCGGCGAGAGAATACAGAAAATCCAAACCGCCTACGAACGAATCAGCATAGAACGTAAGCTGCCCTGGTACGTCGACCTGGCGCGTTCTTTTTTTCCGATTATCGTCGCGGTTTTAGTCTTACGCTCTTTCATTGTAGAACCGTTTCGTATTCCCTCGGGATCCATGGAACCGACTTTGTTGCCGGGGGATTTTATTCTGGTTAATAAATTCACTTACGGTATCCGCCTGCCTGTACTCAACGCCAAGATGATTGATGCGGGAACTCCCCAACGTGGCGATGTGGTCGTTTTCCGCTATCCTGAAGATCCGTCGGTCGCTTATATCAAGCGGGTCGTCGGTTTACCTGACGACAGGCTGGAATACCAAGACAAACAACTCTATATCAACGGTGAACCGGCAGTGCAGGATAAATACGCTGCCGAGCCAACAGAGAATCTCTATGAGCAACGCACGGAACAGTTGGGAGATGCGAATCATTTGATTAAAGTCAGCAGAAACTGGTCGCTCAATAGCCTCTGGCCCGGGCTCAATGTTCAACGGGATTTTGCCGGACGGATAACCGGTTGGAGATATCAAGTACCGAAGGGACATTATTTCGTGTTAGGTGATAATCGTGATAACAGCCGCGATAGCCGGTTCTGGGGGCCACTGCCGGAGCAGAACCTGATCGGCAGAGCTTTTTTAGTCTGGATGAATTTAGACTGTATAAAATTGGACGGTCACTGCAATCGCATTGGAGATGTCATTCAATGAAAATTAATAAAGATCCCTTTTCGGGGACACGTCGCCAGCGTGGCATTACCATGATCGCTGTAGTATTGATTCTGATCATGATTTCTTTTGCCGCGTTGATTGGGATGCGGATTATCCCCATTTATCTGGAGTATGCTTCGATAGTGAGCATTCTTGATGATGTACAGCAAAATGCCAACGCCAAGATGTCTAGAGCTCAAATCGATAAAACAATTCAAGCACGATTTGATATTGATTATGTCACCGTTGTCACGTTAAAGGACATCAAAATGAAACGCGAGAGAGGCAACATTATCCTCGAATTGATTTACGAAGACAGACGCCCCTTGATCGGCAACCTGGACATCGTCGCCAAATTTGAAAAACCGTGACGTTAAATCCGTGAGTCCTGCTGTCGGCAACTTATGCCGTGCTTTGCAATATACATTTCACAACCCACGCCTACTGGAAGAAGCGCTGACCCATCGCAGCGCAACTGGCCATAGTAATGAACGTTTGGAGTTTTGGGTGATTCCATTTTAAATATGGTCATTGCCGCGCAACTGTTCGCCACCTTTCCGCAGGCCAGTGAGGGGGAGCTTAGCCGCTTACGGGCAAACCTGGTTAAGGCGAGCACGTTAGCCGT
>JAAUQA010000129.1 GCA_012032855.1 Candidatus Competibacteraceae bacterium | reverse complement strand
ATGGCGTACATACGCTGAGCATAATCAATCGGTAGCAAAGGAGAATCGCAAGGAACGCTGAGCACATAAGGATTGGCTGTTGCGCTGATGGCCGCCAGCATCCCCGCCAACGGCCCAAGGAAATGATCGTTGCGTCGCTCACTACCTGCGCAGCCTAACTGTTGGTAAGCCGACTCATGACGATTGGCATTGATCAGCAGCTCTCCGACTTGGGGACGCAACCGGCTTATCACGTGCGCCGCCATCGGCTGTCCCGCCAATAACAGCAACCCCTTATCTTGGCCGCCCATGCGCTGCGCACGGCCACCGGCCAGAATAACGCCGGTCATCGTCATACTCGAATCCTGTGTCACTGCGATTCTCCCACAATACGCACTGCGTTTTAGATCAACAGCCAACCCATCAGCGCCAGAGTGATAACCCAGATCAGTAAGGCGCGATCAATCAATTTCAGCGTTCGTACAATGTCCTGATGACGGGGTAACACACCGTCGCCCAGAGCGGGCCTTGGAATCAGGCGTTCAAAATAATGAACCGGACCGCCCAGTTGTACATTCAAAGCTCCGGCACCCGTCGCTAATAGGGTACCCGTCGGACTGGGCCAACTAAGGGCTTGTCGTCGCCAGCAACGCCAAGCCGTTTCCCGATCACCGGCTAAACTGTAGCTGAGCGCAACCAGTTGGACCGGCGCCCACCGCAACAAACCGGCCAGCCGCGCCGTAACCCAGCCGAAGTCGCGATAGCGCGGGGAGGAATAACCCCATTGTCTATCAAGAACAATGACTAACCGATAGACTACTGCACCCGGTGCTCCCGCCAACAATAACCAGAACAATACCCCGAACAATCCATCGCTGCTCTGTTCAAGCACCAGCTCCACAACGGCTTGGCTAATCGCTTCTTCGTCCAAAGTTTCGGTATCATGGGTAACCAACGGTTTCAGTGCTTGGCGGGCTTGCTCAAGGTCTTCTTGTTGCAACGCCTGGGTAATCGCGCTGAGTTGCCTTTTGAGCGGGGCCGTGCTTAAGCTAAGATAAACTATTCCTAGTGCCACGACCCAACCGAGATAAGGGATCAGAGTCAGCAGCCAAGCCAATAACGCAACGGGTAATATCAGCGTAACCAGCGCTAAACCGCCCAGCACAGAACGCAAGCCCGGGTGAAGTTCGGCAGGGCCGTAACAGCGATATTCCACCTGCCGAGTCAGCCAGGCAAAGTACGCCAACGGTTGCCAGCGGCGGGGTTCTCCCAACAGACGTTCCAGTAAAACAGCGCTTAAGCCGATCAGAAGCAGCTTCATTAGTATTGCTATTCGTGCCCAGTTGCGTGCAGTGTACCGGAATCCCAGCTCAGACTTAATCGACTATGCCTGCTAAAACACTCATGATTCAAGGAACCACTTCGGACGCCGGCAAGAGTACCCTGGTTGCCGGTTTATGTCGGGTATTGCGACGCCGAGGCGTGCGGGTGGTGCCGTTCAAGCCTCAGAATATGGCGTTGAACAGCGCAGTCACTGTGGATGGCGGCGAAATCGGCCGTGCCCAAGCCGTACAAGCTCAGGCCGCCGGGTTGGAACCGCACACCGATATGAATCCGGTACTACTCAAGCCCAGCAGCGACTGCGATGCGCAAGTGATCATTCACGGTAAGGCGCTGACCGACATGGACGCGCGCCGTTATCATGACTACAAAACGGTCGCCATGAAAGCAGTATTAGAATCCTATGAGCGCTTATGTAACGGCTATGAAATGATCATCGTGGAAGGCGCTGGCAGTCCTGCTGAAATCAATCTACGCGACCGAGACATCGCCAACATGGGCTTTGCCGAAGCCGTAGATTGTCCGGTCTGGTTGATAGCGGACATCGACCGTGGCGGCGTATTCGCCCACTTAGTCGGCACGCTTGCGCTGCTCTCACCCAGCGAACAGGCCCGTACCCAAGGTTTTGTGATTAACCGCTTTCGTGGCGATATCGGTTTATTGCAGCCCGGTTTGGACTGGTTGGAACAACGCACCAATAAACCGGTAGTCGGCGTGCTGCCCTACCTGCATGGGTTGCACTTGGAAGCCGAAGATGCTTTGCCGGGTGAGCCCGGCATCGATAAGAGCGCGGATCATCGCCTGCAGGTGGTGGTTCCAGTGTTGCCGCGGATCAGCAATCACACCGATTTAGACCCATTGCGGTTGCATCCGCAAGTGGATGTGCACTGGGTTTATTCGGGTAATCCACTGCCGCCCGCCGATTTGGTCATTTTGCCGGGTAGCAAAAATGTTCGCGCAGACTTAGACCATATCCGTCGCCAAGGCTGGGATAGGGCGATTGATCGGCACCTACGCTATGGTGGACGTCTGGTCGGAATCTGCGGAGGATTTCAAATGTTGGGGCAGGTACTGCGCGATCCGCAAGGTCTGGAAGGAGAAGCAGGCGAAAGTCCGGGGCTGGGGTTATTGCAGTTGCAAACCACCCTGCTGCCCGCCAAGCAGTTGCGCCGGGTTACCGGCCGTTTGACCCTGGACAACGCCACTGTCCGTGGTTATGAGATCCACATGGGCCAAACAACTGGAGCAGCCTTGATGCGGCCTGCTGTCCATCTGCCGACAACCACCGATGGAGCTGTTTCAGAAGACGGCCAAATCCTTGGCACTTATTTGCATGGATTATTCGAGGACCCTGCAGCTCGCGATAGCTTGCTGCGCTGGGCCGGCCTAGCGGTGCGCCAAGCTCCCGATTATCGGACTCTGAGAGAGCAAGGGCTGGATCAACTGGCTAATATGATTGAGACCCATTTGGATTTACAACCGATGTGGCGGATGCTAGAGCGATGAGCGAGGAGGAGTCGGTCGTGACCGGCACCGATCTCATGCTGGTCTGGGTACCCCGGTTGATCTTCCTCAAGCGGGAGTAAACACGCAATACCTTATCGGCATAACGCGAACGGGTGCCGTAACTCCCGTTGTAACGTAACAAGCCGTTGCGCAAATTACCGCCACTTTTGCGCAAATAATCCGACAGGATTCTGGCACCGGTGCGAATATTCTTATTCGGGTCAAAGAGCGCATGCGCCCCGCCGATTTCTCGAATTTTGCGTGGATGCGCACGCGGTAACACCTGCATCAACCCCCGCGAACCCTTGGGTCCGACCGCTCGTGCCCGGAAGGTAGATTCCACCGCGATAATCGCCAGAATCAACTCCGGTGTCACGTTATACCGTGCACCACTGTCAAATGCAGCGTTGACGATAGTATCTGCTTTACGTGGATTCACCCGGTAGATTTTCTGAATGTGTCTTGACAAGTTGCGCTGTCTCATTTGGTGAGAGCGAGCGCCCTTAACAGCAGCCAGTTCAAAAGATCCGTTTTGGGTAGAGGAATACGATTCAGCCAGGCAAGTGGCCATGGGGGTGGCGATACAGACCGAGAGAAACCCTACTTTGACTAACTTACCGAAACTGCCGGGCAAGGGCTTACTGATTGGCATTAGCAACCTCCACTACAAAGAACACCGATTGGTTCGAACAATTTGGGGTCTCCAAATTTTGTCTGTTCACCGGTCCGGACACTCGACTTTCGAAAGCCCGCGTTTATTGAAAACATTGAAATTTTGCATAGCAACATAATCCGCAGTTTATCGGAGTTCTTTGATCAAGCGCAACTTTAATGCTGAAAACGCGAACAATTTATTTCGCAGCAGCTTGGCTGCAAAAACCATTAATTCATTAATATTCAGCAAGATATAAATCAGCGACTTGGCCTGTAAAAAATTGTAACACACCTCAATGGCAAATGATTCTCATGTGTCTGTAGCCGAATCAGTACTGAGCTGCAGGCAATTCATTCGTTTTGTTTAACACCTCGCTCAGTTGTTCAAAAACCACGGTATGAAAGGAGGGCTCAAAAGCCATTGCCAGGTGCCCCACACCCATAACGGAGATATTCTTGCTGTTGTTATACCGCAAACGAGCACTGGTTTGCGGAGTGACTAGATCATCGTGATCGCTGTAAATCGACACCATTGGTACCGGAGCGTTCCGATCCTCATCCGCATTCAACTCGGCTAACCAGGCATTATTCGGTGACATTTGCTCAACATTGCGCGCTTGAACCAGCGCAAAACGGGCGTGTAGAGAGCCATGATGAGGCGATCCTAAGCTTATTATCCCGGCAACTCGATTGCGTTCGCCATATCGGTGCAGATAAGCACGTGCCACCAGTCCCCCCATGCTGTGGCCCACCAGAATCACTTGTTCGGCTCCGGTCGCACTGCACAGGCTCTCCACTCGATCGGCGACCTGCCGGGCATAGTCATCAATATCGCCGAACACCGGTTCCAAGGTTATGGTGAACAGGTTATTTAGCTTTCGTTTGCGGAGAAAGCGTTCCAGTACCCACCAAAAACCCGCATTACAGGTATAACCATGAATTAGCAGTATGGGCGTTGCGGTTGAATGGCCAGCCGAGTGACGGCCAGGGCGCGTCAACCACGGCTCCAAAGGTTGGAAAAACAGATAAAGCGCCAGCATCGACAACCACTCGGTACCGAACAGCCGCACGGATTGCCAAAGGTCGATGCGCCGTTCGACAGGCCGTTCAGCGCGATAAATCCAACCGATAGCGCACAGTATGCCGACACTAACCAGCCGTATGCCAAGCAGCGTAACGACGGCAAGCCCAATGAGAAAGCCGGGCGAGTACCCAGCATAGCGCCACAATAGCCATCCACCGATTCCGTAAAGCAGTACCTCAATGGCCAATCCTTTGAGCAGTAACCTAGCCAACATGTCTTTTCCTCGTTCAGATCAAGCCGCAACCTCCCGGCTTTGTAGGGTAACAAAGCGGTCGCAGTGCCGCGTTATGCAAAGCCTGTAGAAAGGGGTTTCACCAGGACAGGGAAATTTTCTATACTCAACAGATGTCGCGTTAGCTGTCCACAAGAGCCTGCCCTCAGATGACTCATACAGAAGCCCAGTTTGCCACGGCAAGACGTGAAATGGTGGAGCTGATCGCGTTGCACACCCATGCTGTCGGTGACCGGATCGGCAAAACGTCCCTGGATGAACGGGTTATGCGTGTTATGGGCGCCGTGCCTCGTCATGAATTCGTGCCCGAACCCTTGAAAGCCTTTGCTTATTTGGATCAACCGCTTCCCATCGGCTTTGGCAAAACCATCTCGCAACCGTTTATAGTCGCGTTGATGACCGATTTGTTGGAAGTGCAATCCGATGATCGGATTCTTGAGATCGGCACCGGCTTAGGTTATCAGTCAGCGGTGTTATCCCAGCTAGCCGAGCAGATTTTCAGCGTTGAGATCGTTGAGGAATTGGCGCGTGAAGCGGAATACCGGTTGGAAAAGCTCGGCTTCAACAATATCGACTTCAAAATTGGCGATGGCTCCGCAGGGTGGTCGGCATATGCGCCGTTCGACAAAATTATCGTTACAGCGGCACCGGAACTAATCCCGGTGGCTTTACTCAATCAGCTGAAACCCGAGGGGAAGATGGTGATTCCTGCAGGATTACAGGATGCACAACAACTGATCCGGGTGGAAAAAGATTTGGGAGGCTCTATCAGCACTCAGGAGATTCTGGATGTCCGGTTCACGCCACTGATCACCGTGCACTAACGCTGCTCCCGTTCCCTGACGCGCGCTAGCGCGGGCCGCCCCAGCATTCGTTGCGCATAAGTCTGAAGATTTTCCGGGTCGAGCGGCACATTGAACGCCTGCGCCCAACTGAGGGTGTGGGCAACGAGAATATCAGCCACCGTAAAGCCTTCTCCGACCAGATATTCACGTTCACCCAGGCCCGTATGCAGCACCTTCGCGGCTACTTCGAATTCCCACAGCGCGGTGTCCATAATCGCCGGCACCCGCCGTTTCTCAGGTAACGCAAAACGGTGCTTGGCGATAGTCCAGAGTGGCTGTTCCAACTCGCCGATCACGAAAAAACACCATTTGTTATATATTGCCCGTTCCGCGGTACCCACGGCTGGCACCAAACCGGAGTCGGGAAATCGATCGCCCAGGTAGGTGCAAATCGCCGCCGATTCGGATAGCACCAAATCGCCCTCAACCAAGGTCGGTACTTTACCGCCGGGGTTGAGGCCAATGTAGGGCGGTTTGCGACCTTCGCCGCGCATCAGATCGACTTTGACATAGTCGTAATCCGTACCGATCTCTTCCAAAGCCCATAACACTCGGCTGGCGCGCGTATTAGGAAAACCAAATACCTCAATCATGCTTGAAAACCCCGTTATGTCCGGTTTTATTAAGTGCGGCAGATGTGACACAGAAACCCGGCACTGGTTTGAGCGCCTAATAATCTGCTACTCTGCCTCACTTCGTCATCGTCCAACACAATTGTTACTCAATGAATCACTCCAACCCATCAACTCACTCCACCGCTTTCGTTATTGTGGTGGCGGGTTTCGTAACCACACTACTCATTGCCAATATTATTGCCGTCAAGCTGATTGATGTGGGTGGCTGGATCCTGCCCGCTGGCACTTTGATTTTTCCGATCAGCTACATCTTGGGGGACGTACTGACCGAAGTCTACGGTTATCGTCGCGCCCGTCAGGTGATTTGGCTGGGTTTCGCTTGCAATCTGCTGGCGGTGATGGCCATTTGGCTGGCTCAAGTATTGCCACCGGCTGGTTTTTGGGGATGGACAGGCCGCATTCGAGCGGATTTTGGGTTATACCCCGCGGTTATTGGCAGCTTCGTTCCTGGCTTACCTACTGGGCGAATTCACCAATGCCTTTGTCTTGGCCAAGTTAAAAATCCTGACCCAGGGACGGTGGTTGTGGACCCGCACTATCGGCTCTACCGTGATCGGGCAATTGTTGGATTCAACGGTGTTCATAACGGTTGCTTTCGCAGGGGTTATGCCGCTAGAGGTGCTTTTGTCAGCCATTATGGTGCAGTGGTTGGTCAAATCGGCCTATGAGGCGTTGGCTACGCCCATGACTTACGGTGTCGTCCGTTATCTTAAACGTCAGGAGGGCGTCGAAGTTTACGACCGGGAAATCGATTTCAATCCTCTGCGAGTACGGGGTTAATCAACGCTTCTACCGATAACCTGATTTCACTGGCCCGAATTCTGCTTAGAATCAGTCTAGGGCGAGCATATATTCAATAAATCATATGCGCTCGCCCTGGCACAGAGCAATTTAAAGGCATGTATTTTGCTAAGTTTTTTTAAGATTTCCCCCAGGAACTTTCCACCGCAACTATACCCGCACGGTTCGCCCCGAATCTGCGATCAGCCGGCAAGCCCCTTTGCAATTACGTAACGAAGAAAAATAGTTAGTACGCAGGCACTTCACCGATCAATGAAAACAAAAACGTCAAAGCAAATCAATTTCCAACCGATAACCCATACTCAGCCTGTTGTGCGCGAAGGCGCGTCGGTATGAGTGATCCTATCGCCATAATTGGTCTCGGACTAAGGTTTCCCGGCGGGGCCAACTCACCAGAAACGTTCTGGCAACTCCTGATAGAGGGACGTGATGCGGTCACGGAATTACAGCCCGAACGGTGGAACCTTGATCGTTTTTTCATCCCCGTACCGGCATGCCCGGCAAAGCCTATACAAAAGCGGCGGGACAACTGAACGACATCTGGTCATTCGATGCGAATTTTTTCGGTATCTCTCCGCGAGAAGCAGGGCAAATCGACCCTCAACAACGCCTGTTGTTGGAAATGACTTGGGAAGCCTTCGAAGATGCCGGCCTAGTTCCTTCCCAGCTCAAAGGTTCCGAGACCGGCGTTTTCGTGGGTATATCCAGTACGGATTTCGCGAACGACCACTTCGACGATCCGGCCACGGCAAACGCTTATTTCATGACGGGGAGCACCCTAAGCGTCGCGGCCAATCGCTTATCCTATCTATTCGATTTGCGCGGCCCGAGCATGGCGATCGACACCGCCTGTTCCTCCTCTTTGGTGGCGCTGCATCAGGCTTGTCAAAGTCTGCGTTCAGGCGCCGCCGAACTGGCTGTCTGTGGCGGTGTAAATATATTGTTAAGCCCGTTCCCGTTTGTGGGATTTTCCCAAGCGTCCATGCTCTCTCCAGAGGGCCGTTGTAAGGCTTTCGACGCCAGTGGTCGAGGTTACGTGCGCTCCGA
>JAAUQA010000128.1 GCA_012032855.1 Candidatus Competibacteraceae bacterium | reverse complement strand
CCCAGGCTATCCTCCAGCTTGCGTATCTGGATGCTCAGCGCCGATTGCGAGACATGCAGACGCTCGGCAGCCCGCGTTAGGCTTTTTTCGTTAGCAATGACCCAAAAATACCGCAAATGGTGGTAGTTAATATGCGCCATGTGCTAATCCTTTTATAAAAAGAAACGATTTATTGAAATACATATATTTGATCAAATCAAATGCGGCCATTAAAGTTTGTTGCGGTGCAGTAACTCAATGCCCGTGAACACCAGATTAAAAACGAGGTAACACTAAATGGTTCAGACAAACTTGCAAAGCCGCGCCTGGCGGCATTGGAAAACCATCGGCAACCGGGGGGTCAAGCCATGAAACCGATCATTCCCTATCTTGTCGCATTTGGCCCTGTACTCTTGCTCTCGATACTATTTATCCCCCGCGACTGGGCCAATGCCAACCCTCATGTGATGACCAAACTGACCGGTGGCTTGACGTGGATCGCGCTTGGCGCAGCTGTTCTTGCTACGTTCGGCTTCTTAAATCACGGCCGTATCACCCTGAATTTTTTCACCATTGGCTCAACCGAGGGCTTTCATTTCGCGGTCGGCGTGTTTTTCGATTCCCTTTCGGCGATCATGTTGTTACTGGTCTCGTTCATGGGCGCGGTAGTGACGCGCTACGCGGAAAATTATCTCGACGGCGATGCCAAGCAGGGCCAGTTCATGAAATGGCTGGCGGTGACCATCGGTTCAGTACTGACGTTGATCGTGTCCGGCAATCTGGTGATGTTCGTCCTGGCCTGGGTGGCTACCAGCATGAGCCTACACAAGCTATTGCTGTTCTACCCGGAACGGCCGGCTGCGCAATTGGCGGCGCGTAAGAAGTTTATCATCAGCCGCACCGGCGATCTGTGCCTGGTCGGCGCTATGACGCTGATTTATACCTCCTTTAATAATCTTGATTTCGGACAAATCTTCGCCGCTGCCGATGCGCTGCGTGCTGCGGGGTCCGAGGATGTCGGTGCCTTTACCTGGATTGCCTTGCTGTTGGCGCTGGGTGCCTTACTCAAGTCCGCGCAATTCCCTTTTCACAGTTGGTTGCCTGAAGTGATGGAGACACCCACCCCGGTATCAGCACTGTTGCATGCCGGCATCATTAACGCCGGTGGTTTCTTGATCGTGCGCATGAGCCCGGTGTTCTCGCTGTCGCCCATAGCCCTTGATTTTCTGGCCGTGGTGGGGGCATTCACGGCGCTGTTCGCTTCAGTAGTGATGCTCACTCAAACCAGCATCAAAACCTCGCTGGCCTACTCAACGGTAGCGCAAATGGGTTTCATGATGTTGCAATGCGGTCTTGGCGCCTACGCCGCCGCGGTCCTCCATATCGTCGCGCATTCCATGTATAAAGCGCATGCCTTCCTGTCTTCCGGCAGCATCATCGACATCGCCCGCTCGTCTTGGGTGCCAACCCGGCGAGAAAAACCTCATATGTTCCAGCTCATTGCAGCACTATTCATGGCGCTGGGATTGACTCTAGCGATGGCTTGGGCATTTGGGATCACGCCAGATAAAGAGCCGGGGGTCGTGGTGCTGGGTTCAGTCCTGATGATGGCAGTGACGCACCTGATTTGGAATTCCTTCGGTGATGAGTACACGCTGCCGGTGGCGGCTCGCGGAGTCGTTATGGCTGTTACAGTTTGCTTCGTATTCTTCACGCTGCAATCGCTATTTGCCTTCATGCTGGCCGGCGCCCTTCCCGAACTGCACCCGCTTCGCACGAGCTTCGACATATGGCTAATGGGTGGCGTGATCATCCTATTCATGGCGGTGCTGGTTTTCCAAACCCAGCTGCCTTATCGCGCCGACAATCCGGCTTGGCAAAAGATGTACGTGTATGCCTTCAACGGCCTCTACGTCAACACCTTCGCTAACAAGTTAGTAGAGCGATTCTGGCCGATTGACACCAAACAAGCCGCTTGAGCAAGAGGATTCCCCCATGAGTAAAAAAACTGCTGTTTTGAAGGAACCGGTCGAATTGAACGACGATGTCGAGCTGGTTGAGTCCGTGGCCGGAGAAATGGTCGCATTGACCGGGCAGATTACCCAAGCCTGCAAGCGGGTGCCGCCACTGTGGCCGCTGAAGAACTTTGTCGCCGTCAATCCCTTCATGGGCTTGGCAGACCAGAGTTTTGCGACGGCCTGTTCCACAATGCGCCGAGTCGCCCATGCGGATATCTTGAGTCCACTCAGCTTTTACCGCCAACATCTGGAATCCCTGCGCATTATCGATGCCGACTTGCAAACGGCCATTGATGAAAGCCGCGAGCTATTGATTGCCTCACTGGGGGAACCCGTAGCGCATACGTTTACCATAGCGTATCTCAAGGATGCCGTGCGCTCGGCAGCGCCGGAGGGCCGCAACCGTCTCCCTGAAGATGCGATGCTGAGTGTCAGCGAAGTATTTGATAGCGTGCGCGACACTAATTGGAGCCGCTTCATTGTCGAGGAATGCTCAAAATGGTGTGGCGCCTATTACGACCAAGGGCAATCCGCTTGGCGTATGCCGTGGCGCTCGCTGCCGCCCTATGCCGGCTGGAAACAGGCCGCGGTTCTTGACCAAACTCCTGAGATCATGGGTTTACCGGGCTTTCGTGACAAGATTGCCGAATTACCCGCCGAACCCCTGCAAGCCATTGAAACGGTGCTCAACCGGCTCGAAGTGCCCGCCAACAAAGTCGAGGAATTTCTCCATCACGAGCTGATGACCCTCAGCGGCTGGAGCGCCTATGTGCAGTATCTCGCCCGCGAGAAAGGTCTGTACGGCACGGAAGACGATTCGCTGGTGCAATTGCTGGCGATTCGTCTGGCTTACGATTATGCGTTGTATGCTTTGCATCCCGATCCGCAGTTCCGCGACGCCTGGCAAACCAAAGTGGTGGCCCGCAGTAAAAAGCCGATAGGTGCGAGGGACAACGCGGTTACCCTCGACCTGATGACCCGTTATGTGTTGCAACAGGCGTTTGAACGCGGTTTTCAACGCGATCTGGTCAACCGGCTGGCCATTTCGAATCAATTGACGATACCCGGTCGTAAGGATGAACCGCGCAAGGCGGTGCAGGCGGCCTTCTGCATTGATGTTCGCTCGGAGGTGTATCGGCGCAATCTGGAAGTCGTTTCGCCAGCGATTGAAACCATAGGTTTTGCTGGCTTCTTCGCCTTCTTCATTGAATACATTCAGATTGGCCATCAACACGGCTCGGCCCAGTGCCCGGTGTTGTTTACCCCCAAGTTTCGGGTACGGGAGACGGTCAAAAACGCCAGCGCTGAGGAAGTGGACGATATTTTATCGAAGCGTATCCGCCGCAAGCTGGTGGACAAAGCCTGGCGTTCGTTCAAGACCTCGGCGGTGTCTTGCTTCCCGTTCGTGGAAACCACGGGTTTAATGTATGGCGCCAAGCTCATCACCGACACGTTTGGCATCACCCGCACCGTGGTCAAACCCAGCGTGGACGGTTTTGATCAAGCGGTTGCCAAACGCACCGCGCCAAAGATCGAATTTGAGAAACGCAGTTTGGGCATGGGTGCTGATCCTACGGAAACCGGTATCGTTACCACGGCTCAGGTCGACGCCGCTGCCACCGCCTTGGGCGCCATGGCATTAACCTCGAATTTTGCGCGCCTGGTGGCGCTGTGCGGTCATGGCAGCACGACCGTCAATAATCCTTATGCCTCCGGCCTGGATTGCGGTGCCTGCGGTGGACATACCGGCGAAGCCAATGTGAGAGTAGGCGCGGCGATTTTCAATCATCCCGATATTCGCGCGGGCTTGGCGGAACGAGGCATCGTGATTCCAGACGATACCTGGTTTATTGGAGTATTGCACGACACCTGCACTGATGATCTGCGCATTTACGACGAGGATTTAATTCCGGCCAGCCATCAGAAAGATGTCGAGCAACTGCGCATTTGGTTGGAAAAAGCCTCTCATGCCACCCGTAAGGAACGCTCGGACAGTTTGGGCATTAGCACCAAGACCCCCGGCATCATGGACGAACAGGTCCGTGTGCGGAGCCGTGATTGGGCGCAGGTTCGTCCGGAATGGGCGTTAGCCAACAACGCAGCCTTCATCGCCGCGCCGCGCGAGCGCACCAAAAATCTCAACTTGGGCGGACGTTCGTTCCTGCATAATTACCACTCCGAGGCCGACCCGGAAAAAGCGGTGTTGGAACTGATCATGATTGCGCCCATGGTGGTGGCGAATTGGATCAACATGCAATATTACGGCTCGACGGTGAATAACGAGCGATTTGGCAGTGGAAACAAAGTGTTACACAACGTGATCGGCACGGTGGGTGTACTGCAGGGTAATGGCGGTGACTTGCAGGTGGGACTGCCGATTCAGTCGGTACACGATGGCCAGCAGGCTATGCATGAACCCTTGCGGTTAAACGTGTTCATTGAGGCGTCCCAGGAGGAGATGAACCGCATCATCGAGAAGCATGAGAATGTCCGGCAGCTGCTCGATAATCAGTGGCTGCACCTGTTCCAGATCGCCGAAGAAGGCAAGCGTTATTTCCGTTATAACGGCAATCTAAGCTGGCAGGCGGTGAATTAACGCAAGTCGGCAGTCTCTTGAGTCGTCGAACCGGCAGCGCGGCCAGATTTAGCCGTGCTGCCGATGACGTAATCCTACCGATATTACGTTGGTAGGTGGTCTAATAGGGAAAGTCGAGCTAAGTAAAGATCAGCTAATAGGCGCCAGGATGATTTCAACCCGCCGATTCAGTGCCCGGCCATCCGCTGTGGAGTTATCGGCGATAGGTGCAGTCAGCCCCATTCCGCGGACAACGAAACGCTCGGGCACCACCTGACGGCTAACTAAGTAATCGGCCACACTGCGGGCGCGCCGCTCGGATAGCGTTTGGTTATAGTCCGCTGCTCCAGTGTTGTCGGTATGGCCGATAACATCGACATAGGTCTGTTTGAATTCGTTCAACACCACGCCTACTGAATTGAGCACCGGATAAAAGCTTGAAGAAATATCGGCAGAATTGGTGGCGAATGTCACATTGCCCGGCATGTTCAATATGATGTTATCGCCTTGGCGGGTAACGCTAACACCGGTATCACGCAATTGCGCCCGTAATTTGGCTTCCTGTTGATCCATGTAGTTGCCGATCAGTCCGCCCGTCAGCGCGCCGATACCCAAACCGATTAAGGCCCCCTTGCGGCTGTTGGCGATGGCGCCGACGGCAGCGCCGCCCAATCCGCCGATCACCGCGCCTTTGGTGGCTTTGCTAGTCTGTGTCTCGTCGGTATAGGGGTTCAAGGTTTGACAGCCGGTTACTATCAGGCACAATGCCAGTAAAGTGATAAACATGCAAAACGCCGAGCGTTTGATTGCGAAGGGATAAGGCTTTGTGGAACCGAGTAGTTGGGGTAACGTGTTCTTTTTCATAATGATGACTCGATATGGTTAGGTGGGATAAGGGTTTTAGAGTAAAAAAAGTCTAGCGATTCTTAAATTAAGCCTGCCATAAATTGGTTTCCTAGTCTTGTTGAAATAGCGGGGATGAAAGCAAACAATCTCACAATGCATTGATATCAAAAGTGCTTCACTTAAGACAGAATGAAGGCATGACAGCCCCATGACGCACAAATCAATTCAAACCGAAAGGAGGTAAAACTAATGCTTCGATGTGCAGCGCTGCCGGGCTCAATGAAAACTGATGGTCTTATAGTCTTGGCTGTTTTCTGTTTCCTACTACTGACCAGTAGTTCGGTCCTGGGAGAGCAGAAATCAGCAGATGAATGGCAATTCGGGGTAACCATTTACGGATGGTTTCCAAGTATCGACGGCACGTTGCTATATGATGCTCCCCCTGATTCGGTGGGAACTACCGGTTCCGGAGGGAATATTAGCGTCGATGCCAGTGATATTCTGGATAACTTGGACCTGACGTTTATGGGGGCGTTTGAGGCGCGGCGTGGCAAATGGTCAGTATTATCCGATTTAATCTACCTCAAGCTCAGCAACGACAAAAATAGCACTCTTTCAATTGGTCCGGGATCTGGAATACCGATCAACGCCGAAGTGGATCAAGTGCTTGAAGCCTGGATCGTTATGGCGTTGCTGGGTTACGCTGTGGTTCAGCAGGATCAAGTCCGCATGGATATCTTGGGCGGTGTACGCTATTTGTCGCTGGATGCGGATGCCAAACTGAGCGTCAACGGTCCGCTGCCTCCGACCCCACCTCCTGCCAAGCTTTCGCAGTCCGTATCGCTATGGGATGGCATCGTGGGAGTCAGGGGTCAGTTCGACCTGAGTGACCGATGGTCTGTACCTTATTATGCCGATGTCGGAACCGGTGACTCGGATCTGACCTGGCAAGTGCTGCTCGGTGTCACTTACCGTTTCGATTGGGGCGACGTGAGATTGGCCTACCGGCATCTTGCATACGATCAAAAAGACGATCGTTTTATCCAGGATGCGGAATTCAGTGGCCCCGCTTTGGGGGTAGGGTTTCGATTCTAGGGTTGCGCAGTTCCTTAACTGCTGCGCATCACGCACACCTTGTTCAGTCGGTTGCCCCTTTGAACGCGGCAGCGATCTGGCCAATGGGTAAAAACATAACGATGGGTTCGGGGCGATCGCCGAGGACGCCACTGACGAGGTCGACCGGTTTGAACCCCAGTGACGAATAAAAGGTAACCGAGTCCAGCTTGGCGTCCACGATCACCCCGATGCAACCGATACGGTCCCGTATCTCCAGGGCAAGTTCAAGCGTGGCGCGTAATAGCAGCCGTCCGATGCCATGTCTCTGGTATCTTTCGTCCACAGCCAGGCGGGCAAGGCGGAGGATGGGGAGGGGATAAGCGGGCAGGCGTCGGCGCAGGTTTTTTGTCAGCTATCTGCAACCATCTCGCCACTGGAGACAGTGACGAATCCTACGATCCGATCCTCCTGGACGGCGACATAGGTCGTGCCAATATGGTAACGAAATTGATTCTGGCCGGCGTAGCGCTGAAAAAAACGATCGAGGTCGATATTTCCACTGCGAAATTCGGTTCGGTCGTCACGGGGCTCCAGTCGCCGGACGCGAACTTCGTGCTTCGCGTTACTCACGGAATAACGCTTTCAGAGCCTCCGTGGGCTGGTCTTCCTGAGTGATGCGTTCGGCGATCGTTGTCATTGCCTCATCGGTCAACACCAACCGGGAGGGAATAATCAAATCTTCCGGGATTTCCCGCAATGCCTGAAGATGGTGCTGTAGCGCCTCTTCGATCAAGTAGGCTTTCTTCACACCGCGCCGCTTCACATAGGCTTCAACCTCGGCCTTGGTTTCTTCGGAGATGTAGGCGGAAACTTGTATCGCTGTGGCCATGGCAGACATGCCTCTACAATTTTGTAGAATTATGTAGAGAATACCATATTGCCGTGAGATGGCCAAGCGCTGGGTATTTTATTGGCTTCTGTGATGTGTCCCCTCCTTCTCCCATGCCGGGAGAAGGAGTCTTATGAGAAAGCGACAGAGAAAGTAGCAGAAAATACTCTCGCTTTACTGCTGATTTTCCGGTTCCGTCTGTTCTTCCAACTCCATAGGCGGTTCTTCAACCGAGCTATCCGGCGTCGAATCAGTTTTCTCCTCTTCCCGCGTGACCGAGGTTTCCGGCGGTTCCGGGGTTACCGGTGTATTCGGTACTGTTGAAGCCCCGGAATCCGGGTTATGGGGCGAAATTTTAACCTCATCAGACTGCGGCACTTCGGTGTCGGCGGCTGGCTGCTCTGACGGTGTTTCCACTGCTTTGGACTCTGTTTCTACCGGAACAGCTTCCACAGGCTCTGTTGGCTGAATTTCAGGGTCCGCAATCGGTACTTCTGTCGTTTCTGATTCTGCTTGTGGTTGCTCAGCAGTCGGTGCATCGGTGGTTTCCGCTTGTGGTTGATCGGTCGGCGGCTTAGTTGTTTCAGGTGCGGGTTCGTCCTCCAACAATTGATCCTCGCTCATGCTGAACAACTCAGCCTTGAAATCGGGGATAATAAACGTCCAATTCTTAAACCGGTTTTCTAACTCTTGCGCTCTCGCTTTGACCTGATCTGTCGGCGTTAGGTTAGGGACCGGTTTAGCAGCCTCACTCTCTGATGTATTGCGGAAC
>JAAUQA010000127.1 GCA_012032855.1 Candidatus Competibacteraceae bacterium | reverse complement strand
ACGGCTGGATTTGGATGCGGCGGCACAGTGGCTTATCACCGAACGCGGTATACCTGAAACCCAGCTACAGATCACCGAGTACAAAGCTTCCGTTTCCCGCCGGAAAGCCGACCAGGCACAGTTGTCCCCGGTAAAGGCGTCAGCGGGCGCAACCGCCCTCCAGTTTGGTACGACCCCTTGATTGACGCCGTATTGACATCCTACCGTTGCCCATAGGAGTACAACTTATGACGATGCAAACCCTTCGCGAGCGCTCCCAGGCCATCTCGCACGGTGCCAGCTCTGTGCCGATGCGGACTTATCAGTCATGCGAGATCGTAGCCTGCCTGGAAGCCCCACCCGATACAACCAATGACCAGCTGATATTCCAGGCCAAAGCGTTGTTTGAGGGTCCCCATAGCCAACCCGGTCAGCTCGACACCTATGCGGTCCGCGCCGATAGAATCCGCGAGTGCCTGGATAACCTGAGTAAAGGGGCCGGCGCTCAGCCCGGTTCGGTATTGGTGTTCGGCAATGCGTGGCGGGACGCTGAGACGGGAGTGGTTAGCATCGGCTGGGTCACCACGGCGATTTCAGCCCAGAAGGCCCAAGCGGAGCTGAACGGCCATCAGAACCGCCGCGTCGAGGCGGTTTTTGCCCAGATGCCCGTTTTGGAATTCAGCAATACGCGGCCCGCGATTGCCGAACCGGAGCGGATTCGTTGGCCGTTGGGGCTGGACAGCATTGAGGCGCGGGTCAATTCGGGAGGCCACTGGCAAACCGTCGCCTTTGACCGCCAGTGGCTGACGAAAAAGTTGACCGCGGCTTGGGATTCGCGACAGCAGGAAAAAGTGTCGATCAATATGCGCTTACCGGTCATCCATCCCGACCAGGCCGTCGCCATTCACGATCTTGAGGGTGCACGCAATGCGATTGTCACGCTATTGACGGCGAACCGCTATCGCAATCTGGTGACCCGCATCAGTGACGGCGAGACTGTGGAGACTCGTCGGCAACCGATGATGCGCGGTGACGATCCGGCCGTATGGGCTGACAAATTGCTTAGCCAAACCCGGGTTTGGATGAGAAGGGAAATCCGGTCGCTAATCCTGAAACGGGCGAACAAGTGATGGTGGATGCCTTTTCGTTGATCAAAGGCATCGACAATCGCTTATTGTTGGCCGCCGTGAACGAGGGCACGGTCAAGATGGAATTTATGCCACGTGAATCGTTATTGGTAGCGACCAAGAAAGCGCCCGGTCTGGCGAATGATATTAAACAAATTCTCCAGGCCGACAGCAATCGTGAACTGCACCAGATTAACTTCGCCTTCGGCACCGATCCCGAAGCGGTGTCCCGTGTGGCGCTGGTGCGCCAGATCACCGAAGACCGTCAGTACGTGGTGGCGGGTCCGTACCGACTGGAAACCGGTCCCCACTACTCTTTCTGCACGGTGCCTAGCGCACATTTAAATATTGAAAAACCCGCAGCGGCACCGGCGCAACCGCCTGAGGATGATGCACCGTTGGAGGAAGCCCAAGACCCGGCGCAAGATATTCCCCCCTTGGATGATGGCGATTTTGAGATCGATGTCGAAGATGCGATGGCCGCGTCTTCCGAGGCGAACCCAGTGGCAGCAGCTAAGCCAATCCCGGCACAGCAGGTCACTTCCCAGACTCCCCGTACCGAGCCAGCCGCAGGCTCGCACGTAGCGACGGCAAAGCAAGCCGCTGTTGAACCCAGACCTGCTGCGCCCAGCATGAATTAAGCAGGCATGGACCACCGCCGACAACGACCCTTGTGGGAGCCTATCGCGTGAGCGCCGACCGCATCCCTTGGATTGATCTTTCCGATTACGGCATCAATCTCCATGCCCTCAAACTCCCCTCTGGCCGGGTAGTCCTTGTTGCTGCAGGCGATACCGGGAATCATCTCAATGCGTTAGGTGCACTGGGTTTTCGCCGTACCCGCCAGGGCCACATCGTGCATCCGGAAACCAAGCTGACGTTGCGTGCCGTGCGGACACAATTCCCCGAAGCACGGGTACAGGACATGGCACGCGCCGCCGTGGTGCGGATCACACCCGCAGCACCCGCGACACCTTCGGTTACCACTGCCGACTCACCGCCGCCCACGCCGGTAAACGCTACGTCCCAGCCTGTCAGCCAGACACCGCGCGTTGAAAACCCTGATCATTCCAGCGACGCGGCCGCAACAGATCATCATATTCACAATGCGCAATGGTTGGGCGTCAACCGACGCGGCCAGACCGTCTACCAAGACGGTGCGGATAACCGCTATCTGGAAGGTGAACCCAGTGGGCGTTTCGGCCCCGAATCCGAGGTGGATTATCTGCGCTTGCGCAACTTGAACCAGTTGCCGGAGCTCGCGTTAGGGTTGGTCTGCCGCGCCGACCGGGGGGAAGCACTCCGTGTTGACGATCTCCGGCAACTCGCAGCGGTGATCGAAACGA
The DNA here is from genome assembly GCA_012032855.1 of Candidatus Competibacteraceae bacterium. The sequence continues at coordinate 5,687 of JAAUQA010000127.1, read as the reverse complement.
CTGAGTCGGTCACATCGGGTGCACCTACGGTATCCCTGCACGATCTCCAGGAGGCCCTGGAAGTGGCCGCTGTAAAACATCTCGAACAGCCGCACACTGCCGGTATCGAACGGGCGTGGCAGGCCGGAGCACGGATGCCGGAAGCCGTGTTCCGCGCGGCGGTGCACCTCATTCAGCATTTGCCGCCCGCCACCCAGCGTACCGACCAAACGCTGGCCTTGGCGCAGTTCTCCACCCCTTTACCGTTAGCCGTGGCGATGCGCGCCTTGCTGGGGCCGATTGGCACGGGCCGTTCGCTGCTGGAACCCACTGCCGGGCATGGCGTACTCCTCCACGGCTTGCCGCCACAGACCCGGATCACCGCCATTGAAATTGATCCGCGTCGCGCCGAGCGGCTAGCCCATCACTGGGGCGAACGCGCCCACATCATCAGCGCCGACATCCTAAACCACCCCGATCCGGTTGAACCTTACGATTACGTCATCGCCAATCCACCCTATGGCACGCTGTCTCAAAATTCGGCCATCACCGGTCATCGAACCACAATCCGCATCGGGGAGGTGGATTTCCCCACCCAGCGGCTGGATCATTTGATTCTGTTGCGCACCTTACAACAACGTCATCCCCAAGGCCGCAGTGTGTTCCTGATCGGCGCCGATCATCCGCGTAATCATGACCTGGACACGCCTGCCGGCGGTAGCCGTTATCTGTTTAACCTGTTGGGCGATCACTATCACGTCGAAGCCGTTATCGGCCTGCATGGTGATTTGTACCGCCAGCAAGGCGCGGGTTATCCCTTGCGGCTGGTCGTGATCAGTGAACAAGGCACAGGTTTTCCCGCAGTCCCCGAGCGCACGCCAGTGGCGCGCACTTGGGATGACGTGTGGACCCAGGTTAAGACATTGACCCGCCAGATTGGTCCCAGCGTCTTGGAGCGGGCCGCTGACACAGCGGCTATCACATCCCCTGCACAGACTTCCGATCCGGCTGTGGCTACCGGCTCAGATGCCAATGCCACGCCATTGCCCGAACCCACCGCAGTCACCACCGAACCGCGACCCGAAGCTGAACCCGAATCCGTATCTGTACTTGAATCTGAACCGGAAGTTACGGCACCCGATTTATCGCTAGAGGACGAACTGGATGCGGTCATGGTGTATCAAGAACCCTATATCGCCCGCAGTCAATTGGCGCAAGCGACCACACGGGTTCCCGCCAATATGGCCAGTGCGCTCAGCCGCGCGTTAGACCGGGTGGAGGCTGATCAGGATTGTACTGTCGATGCCTTCGTCGGCCGCGAGCTGGGCCTGGACGATGCTGCCTTGCAGGCCTCCTTCGCTCCTGAGCAGATCGATGCGTTGGCACTGGCTTTCCATGCCAATGATCGGGGGCGTAGCTTTATCGAGGCTGACGAAACCGGCATTGGTAAAGGTCGGGTACTGGCTGGCGCGGCGTTACGCGCTTGGCGACAAGGCCGACCGGTGATCTTTCTGACCGAGAAGGCCAATCTGTTTTCGGATTTTTACCGTGACCTCAGTCATATCGGGATGCGGGACGATATCCACCCGTTGATCGTCAACGCGCACGTTCCCATCATTGATACGGAACGCGGTACGGTTATTGTACCCTCTGCCCGCGAGCAATCACGGACACAGTTGCTGGCCCAGCCCCAGTTACCTGAGGACATCAATCTGGTGATGGCGACCTATTCTCAGGTCTGCCGCAATCCCTCCCGCAAAGCGGATTGGTTGTGTGCTATCGCCGAGCACAGCGGTGCGTTGATCATCTTGGACGAATCGCATAACGCCACGGGCGAATCCAACACAGCCACTAATGTCCAGCGGATTATTCAAGCCAGCGGCCAGCCCGCGCTATTTTCCAGCGCCACTTATGCCAAACGCCCGGACAGTCTGGCGCTGTATTCATCCGTATTGCCCGTGATGTTCCGTAACGATGATTTGGCGGGCATGTTGGAAAGCGGGGGTGCGCCCTTGCAAGAGGTATTCTCGCAGATGCTGGCTGAGGATGGCGTGCTGATTCGCCGGGAACATGATCTGTCGAATATTACCTTCAAAACCCTACCCGATACCGCACGGGCGGAACGCAATCGGGCGATGGCTGACCAGTTGGCGTCTATCCTGGAGAAAATGGCTTGGTTGGGCGGTGACATTGAGGTGTTTATCTCCGAAGAAAACCAACGCCTGAATAAGCAATACGATCTGGATAACGAAAAGGAAAGACAGGGTAATCGCGCCGGCCTGCATTCGGTCCATTTCGGCTCCCGGCTTTATCAACTGAACAACCTGTTCCTGTTGGCCCTGAAAATCGACCAAGCCATTGAGTTTGGCGCTCAGGAACTTGCCGCGGGCCGCAAACCCGTCTTCGTATTGGAAAACACCATGGAGTCCCTGCTAAAAGAGGTGGTCACCAATCGCTTCGAGGAACCCGAAGCCACGGCTGCTGAGTCCGCCCAGGTGGAGGACGCGGGATCGTCCGGGCAAACCTATCCCATGCTGACCTATCGTGATGCTCTACGGCGAGTTTTATCAGCGATGATGACGTACACCGAACGCAACGGTTACGGTGTGCCAACTACCCGATTCGTGGTAAGAGACGATCTGGTCAGCCTGTCCAAAAGTATTCAAAAAGATATTGACCATTTTCCGGATTTACCGCTGTCTCCCCTTGATACGATACGTATCGCACTGCAGGACCGCGGTTATCAGATTGGGGAACTCTCCGGTCGCAGTTTTCAGTTGGCGTGGACCGAAACAGCCGAGGGCCAGCAGATGCGGGTCCTACAAAAGCTGGCAGAGAACCGAAACGATGTGGTTTATCGGTTCAATACCGATGTTTATCAGGGCTGTTGATGACTCGCTCGGGATCGACCGGCTTGAGCGCCATGCACGTAACGATGTACCGGGCTGGAGTCCTGCCCCGCGCAGTCTTTTCGAATTACAGATTCCGCAGAATGTGGCCGAACGCATCCAGTTTTGGGGCCGTATCAATCGGCGGGGTCAGTGCGTGGCCCCTACCGTGGTTACCCCCTCCACCGAACTGCCTTGCGAGGTCCGGCTCATTGCTATGCAGAACGCCAAGTTACGGCGGCTGTCCGCGAATACCACCAGCAATCAAGACAATGCCGCGCTGGCACGCCATATTCCTGATCTGCTGAATACGTTGGGTAATCAAATTGCGCGGCGCTGGGTGCTCCAAAATGCCTTTGATGCGAGCCGCCTGGATGCCAATTGGACGGCGGAGCGGGACGCCCTGCCGGAGTGGTATATCAACCGCATCATGTCCCGCATCGTCTTGTTTTCAGTCAACGAGCAGGAACGGGTATTGGAAGAGTTGGCCGGACTTTACCAAGCGCAGATGGAAGAATACCGCAATGCGGGTATTCAACCGCTGCGGACCGCAGAATTCGACTGGAAGGCGCAAGAGGTCCAGCGGGATATTTTTGAGTCCACGCCTGGCGTAGGCCACGATACCGATAGCCCGTTCCATGCGTCGGTGGATTTTGTCACCGTCCAGTACGAAGAGGAACGCCAGCCGCTCAGCACGGCTACGGTACGCAACGCGTTGGCCTATAACGCAAGCGCTTGGAAGGCCGAACCGGTGTTACGGGAATTTGCAACCCTCAAGGCACTGAAGTTGCAACAGGCCCTGCGCCCGCATGGTCGCTATCTGGGGTTCCCTGACGTCGAGGCTGGTTTAGCGGATACCAAGCCAAATCCCGTCAAACGCACCGAGGCAAGTTTAGCCCCGATCGCGCATTTTCTGGAGAACGTGCAGATCGGTTCGGGCATCGAGTGGACGCCCACTAATAGCCGAAACATCGAGCAGTGGGAAGAGACAGCAGAGGAGGAAGGGCAAGACAATGCGCAGGAGGACGTGGAGCGGCAACGGGGTTTGATCGTGGCCCTCCGCGCGCCTAATGCCGAGGATTTACATTTAGCGGGTCGCTATCAGATCATTGTTGCTTGCCCCGGCGAGGAGCGGTTTACGCGGGTCAGCCTGAGCACATTGCAGCGCGGCCAGTACCAATTATGCCCTCCGGAAGCCGATAGCGCAGCCATCCTTGACCATTTCGATCAAGCCGAGCGTGGTACGAAAATCATGCACCGCAATCTCCTGATCGGCAACCTATACGCCGCCCTGCAAACAGCGGTACAGCGCGATCTGGGACGACCGGCGATTTTCACCACCGCCGAGGGTCACCGCGAACGGGGCGTATTGCTGCATGGTGATGTCGATCTTAAGCTGTTGCGCATGCAGCCCGTGCTGCTGCGCACGGCAGAGCAACTGCAGCGCTTTATCGACGACCACCCGGCGGATACCACAACGTTGGTTTCCAGCGATACAGGGGGTCGCCCGGAAAGATTTAAGCGAGGTGTTGATTTTATTCTAACGCTGCAAGATCAAGCCGTAACGCTCACCATTCCCGGCGCGCATAGCCGGAATGCCTCGCTGATTCATGACGCCCGCTGGCAGGCGCTCAATGTTGAGCTGGCGGGCAACCGTACCGTGCTCTCGGGTGAGTTGCCAGCCGACCGGTTAGCGGATGTCATCGCGGTATTGGGCGCTCAGCACGCCTGGTATGCGCACTCGGATTACCGCGATTGGTACAATCGTTTGAATGAGAATAGTGCTGTGGATGATTTTGGCAAGCGGTCCCCCCGATCCCTTGCACACCCAGCCCTGGCTCAATACCGAACCACCGCAGGCCCTTACGCCGGGAGTGACACCATGATCACTGAATTCACCGATTTGCAAGGCACTCGCACGACGTTGGCGCATTGTTGCGAACGCTTGGGCATCACGCCGCCGTTACTCCCCCGGCAACGCATCAGTTGGACCGGTTGGGACGATAAATTGGACATCGGCATCAACGCCCAGATCGATTGTTTCGAACCGGAGCTGGACGACGAACCGTATGTACTCAGTATTGGCGTATACGAACGGATTCGCGTTACCGGCTCAATGGGCGAGGACTTCGGGACAGAGAACCGTAAGGTGGTTACCCTGGACTTTGCACAGGTCGAACCCACGCTGGAACCCGGTCAGGCGCTCGTTGATCCTCTGCATACGCCGTTGCGGGTGGAAAATGCCGAAGTGAGTCCGGTGTTGGAGGGACGAACTCTGGATGAGGTATTGGACGAAGTGCGCCAGATATTGGCGGGCTGGCCGGTACGGCGGGAGCAGGTGGGGTGTTGAAAGTCCGTACTAGAATACTCTTCGCTATTCGCTAAATTGTATCAGTGAGTAACGCATCAATAATCAGTTGAACAACGAATAGCCTTGTCTAACTTATTGGTAAATTGTTCCTAAAGAGGTCAACGAGATGACGCAATTGACACTGGATATACCAGAGGACGCCTTTGCCACCCTGCGCAAAGATCCCGTGGAATTCGCCAGTGAGCTACGCATAGCCGCGGCGGTGAAGTGGTATGAACTGGAGTTGATCTCCCAGGGCCGCGCGGCTGAGATCGCAGGGCTTACCCGTGCCGAATTCATCACTGCGCTGGGCCGGTATAAGGTCAGTCCATTCCAGTACACCGCCGAAGAGGTGCTCGCGGAGCTGGCCCATGTCGATTGATGGGGTGGTGATCAACGCCTCGCCCTTGGATTGCCCTTTTTCGGGCAAATCTCCAATCCGTGTTGCCGAGGCTCTTTTCGGAGTTGTT
>JAAUQA010000126.1 GCA_012032855.1 Candidatus Competibacteraceae bacterium | reverse complement strand
TCATCGAATCGGTTAGACGCTAACTCGGTATAGCGAACTGTGTGCTGAATATTTCGATGGCCGAGATAATGTTGAATCGAGCGGGTATCTACGCCTTTGTTTGCCAAGTAAAACCCGCACGCATGGCGCAACATATGGGGATGTTTCGACCATGGCCATCAGTCCCCTTGGAATCTGCATGAGACCTGGATCGCTACTGTCTTACTTAACCGTAAATAATCCTTTTCGGCAAAGTTTATTATATTAGCATCCGCTGATGTCGCCCCAAATGACAGCTACCCTATATTTAGGCCGTAATATCTGGAATATACCTTTTCGGGGGGATCTGCAAAAACCCATATACGGTATCAGCTACCGCATTTACAGCACCAGCGTACCGCCCACAGAACATTTTCGCCCTGAAAATCGCGAAATTGGCGCTCTTCGAAGCCTTTCATGCCTCAGCCTCGGTAAGTTCAAGGCACCCTGATCCCGAATGATGCAGCTTTTGCCACAGGGCCGAAAAGAGCGACGAAGGGCTGCTTGCCAAAAGCTCCACAATGACCCCTCACCGATTTTCATAAGAACGACGAATAGAGGTACCGCGCCATTTTCGCCGGTAAACCGTGGCCGATATACCGACCTGCTTACGGAATGCGGATCGGAAGCTCGACGGTTCCGAATAGCCGACCTCAGCGGCAATATGCTCGATAGGACTGTCTGACGTTTCGAGCATCTGCTTAGCTTCTTCCACGCGCAGGGTCTGGATATACTCGCCCGGCGTTTGACCCGTAGCGCGACGGAAGCGGCGCAGAAAGCTTCGTTCTGAAAGGCCGCTCAGTCTGGCCATCGTGCCAACAGGGTTGGATTCGTCATAATGCTCCGCGGCCCAGCGTTGGGCTTGCGCGATCAGTTGATCGTCGTGTTGTCGTCCTGCCGTGAGCGAGGCATAGCAAAGCTGACCATCCGCATGCGGTTCCAGCAGATACAGTTTCGCGATCCGCCGCGCTTCTTGTGCCCCCACTAGCCGACTGATTAAGTACAGTAGTAGATCCGCCCAGCCCGATGCACCACCGGCCGTAATCAGACGATGTCCATCGCCGGCGGGCACGAGCATGCGCTGTCGCTGCACCCGGACGGCCGGAAAAAACCGCGATAGCATGTCCGAGTAACCCCAATGCGTGGTGGCTTCGACCCCATCCAAATACCCCGTCGCTGCCAGCAAAAGGGCGCCCGAACAAACGGAGGTGATTAGGGCGCCGCTCTGATAGGCGCCATCGATCCAGTCAGTAAATCGTGCGAACTCCTTGGGAAGAGGTGCCGTCGGATCAAGATGCAAGTCGGGGACAATGACCAGATTCGGTGCCGGACAGTCGGCGAGAGCTCCATCCGGTGTGACCTGGCGCTTGTTTTATATCCTGATAGGGCTTACCATCAAGAGATAGCAGCGAGGTCGCAAAAACAGCGGATTGTGGCGGCGCACCGTGCAGCATCTCCCAGTCTCGTCCCACCGATGCTAGGACATCCAGAATTGAGTACGTTGTCGAGGTTCCCGCCCAAGGCGAACCGAGTACAACGGTCGTAATGGATGGTTTCGCCTGACTCATGGCCACATGTCCGACTATCCCCGCCTTTTAGGTAATGAATTCTAGTCTCATCGTGTCGTCGCAGGCTCCCCGTCGCCGCGCGCAATCGCGATCATCCGGGCTGAGCGAAGAACCAAGACTTTCGCTTCTGTCGAGACTGAGCCCACCATTGAGATGACGGTATTTCATCGAATCCCGCAGCGTTGTCCGATTATCACCGTTTTGTCATTTCATCTTCTATTACCACTCGCTCCATTACGTCACCCTATCCGCACATTTTTTCGCGACTGTGGAGATCGAAAATGGCTGTGCCAATTCCTGAACCCGATTTTGATGAGGCCAAAGCGGAGGCCTTTGCCGAGCGTTTGCTGGGCGCTCTTAATGAAGCCACTCTCGCGCTGACGATGTCAATCGGCCATCGCTTTTCCGAAAAGCCGTTTTTTGGGCGTCGATTTGTGCACCGAAGCCTTTTCCAAGTCCCAGGCCGAAGCGGCTCGCCGTAGGCTTGACAACATAGCGTTCGAAATGCGCGATTTGTCGATGGTAGAAACCCTGGGCCAGTTTGATCTGGTGACGGCTTTCGATGCTATCCATGATCAGCGAGACCCTCAAGGGGTACTCACGCGGGTGCGCCGGTCCTTGCGTCCGCACGGTGTATTTCTGATGCAGGATATCGGGGGGTCGCGTTACCTTGAGAACAACCTCGACAATCCCTTCGCACCACTGCTCTACACCCTATCGTTGATGCACTGTACGCCCATCTCCATCGCTCAGGGCGGCCCCGGTTTGGGCACCCTATGGGGCGTTGAAACTGCCCAGGAATTCCTTGCCAATGCAGGCTTTGGCCAAGTGCAGGTCCACCGCCTTCCGCACGATCCGATCAACGCGTACTTCGTTGCTTCGGTTACGTAACCTCAGTTAGCACTAACTGATTGTTTTTTCATCTGATTAGGATGTCATTATCCCATGTTTAAACCGCTTCAACTTTTCAACGATCCCCGCGCAAGTCGTCATGCTGTTACTCGCGCTCACGTTCGTCACCGAAGCCACGGCCGACGCCCTTCAACAGGGACAAGCAGAGATGGTTAGCAACCACCCTAGGCGCACGATGGCACTGGACGTGGTACAGAATGCTACCGACTTCTTCTTTGAAGGACCTGTCAACGACAATGGCATACCGGCCAAAGGCACCCCTTTTGTGACCACAGGCTTTATCTATCCGGCAGGCACATTGGAGGCCTACGGCACATCCAGCGGTATCACGGCGAATGGCGATCCAGAGTTTCCAGAACTGGTGATAGGCACTTGGATCTGCCGAGGCTGGCATCTGCAAGATGGCGATGCCGAATCGGGTGTTGTGGTTGTTACCACACAGACGTTTGATTTCGACAAGGACAATGCCGGGCACCAGATGATTGTGACCGACGGTATCGAACTCGCTGATTTTAACGTGCCGTTCGTACGCCCAGTTACCGGCGGCAGTGGCAAGTTTGGACGCTTTAAGGGCCAGATGGAACAGACTTATCTGAATTTCAATGCCAGCGGCGGGTTCAACATGACGTTCAAAGTGTCACGGCGTTAGCGATGACACTGATCTTGTGGCGGCGAAAGGGTATGTTCGCTGCCACAATCCCATGCTCCGATCAGCCAGATTCTGTAGCACCCAACGGGTAAGGTGTTGGAAAAATGAAAGTCATCGAATTCTCTCATGTCGTGGTAATTGGTGCAGGTCTATCTGGCCTTGCCGCCGCCCGGGAACTCGCGCTGAAAGATATTCAAGTCACCGTTCTTGAAGCCCGTGATCAAATCGCAGAACCCTGGCGTACGCGATATCCGCAGCTCCGGCTCAATATACATCGCCATTTCGCCAATCTTCCAGGCCTTGCGATGACTCACAACGACGGCACATTCGTGCGCCGGAATTCGGTGATCGAATACCTGCAACGCTACGCAAGAAGCCTTAACTTGCCCATCCGCTTCAGCACAAATGTTATCCACGTCGAGAAAACCGAGACGCACTGGCGTGTGGCAACCACTAAAGGCGAATACACATGTGCGCATCTGATTATCGCCACCGGTCGCGACCGAATCCCGCACATTCCTGCGTGGCCCGGGCGTACCGAGTTCACCGGCGAGCTATTGCATTCAGCCGATTTGGGCGATATATCGCGCTTCGATGGCAAGCGCGTGTTAGTCATCGGGGCTGGCAATTCCGGTACCGATGCGCTGAACCAGTTGTCTCGGCATAAGCCGTCAAGCGTCTGGGTTTCAGTGCGGCATGGACCTGCCATCGTACCGGCACGCATCTTTGGTTTTCCGCTGCACCGGCTGGCACGGGTGTTTGCCGCGCTTCCAGTGGCTGTGCTTGATCCCGCATTCTGGCTGACGCAACGGTTATTTCTTGGTGATTTGAGCCGCTTTGGACTGAGGAGCCATCCCGACGGCGGCGGACCCGTCTTGTGCGTGACGGTATCGCATTTGCTATCGACGATGGGTTCGTTGCCGCCCTGCGACGAGGTCGTTTCCAGATCGTTGGAGAAGTGATCGGTTTCGACCGCAGCCGAGTGCTGTTCTCGGGCAATGAAGGGTGTAAGCCCGACATCGTAATCTGTGCGACCGGCTATCGCAGTGGACTCGAAGCGCTGGTCGGCAATCTGGGGGTGCTAAACGCGAACGGCTATCCGATGTACCCAATGGGTGAGGTCGATCCAGCCCATCGGGGTCTGTGGTTCACAGGGTTCAAGCCGATATTTACAGGCAATTTCGATGCCGCTGGGATCGCCGCCCGGCGGATCGCTAAGTGTATTGAATTGACCGTAAACTCAGCGGTTTCCGACGCTACGTCACCGCCCATACTGGAGCAGGCAAATGCAATACGGTAGTACAGTATTGTTCGTCGATGAGGTGTCCGATGTCCTTGCGTTCTACCATCGTGCCTTTGGCTTCGAGACAAAATTCTACGACCCGGAGTTTGGGTTCGCCGTTCTCGACGTGGCCGGCGGTGATATTGCGTTTGCCTCTCATGACGCCGGCCGTCGAATGATGCCTGACACCTATCGACGACCCGATTCAGGACATCCCGAGAGCGTTGAGATTGCGTTTTACTCATCCGACATCACGGCGGCTTACGAACGGGGGGCATTGGCCGCCGGTGCCCTATCGCTAGCGGCCCCAAGACCATGCCTTGGGGTCAGACAGTGGCTTACGTTAGAAGTATTGAGGGCAGTATCGTCGGACTCTGTACACCATTTAACACAGCGACTTAAAAACACAACCATGGGTGTCCCGAACTGAGCCGGTGTTTCACGGGCGCTCTCGCCAGAATCAACCACTGCGGGTGTCTGTTGTAGAACCGTGTCGTTACTTCGTGGGTTAGCTTACCGCCATCATTAAGCCATCAATGCAACACCAAGATTTTTGTTCAGTGACCGCAGCCACATTCAGTCGATTGGCTGATCGCTATGCCGAGAAGTACTTTCAATTGGATAGGTATGACCGATTCCTAGAGCGATTTGCGACCCGTATCGAGTCGCCGGGTGCACGAATCCTTGATGTGGCCTGCGGGCCAGGCAATGTTTCCGCTTATTTGTCAAAAACACGGCCGGATCTCGAGTTAATCGGCGTCGACTTGGCCGAAGGCATGGTTAAACAGGCCAGACGCAGAGTGCCTTCGGCTAAGTTCATGGTCAAGGATTGTCGGGATATCGGTGAACTTGAACAGGTCTTTGACGCAGTGGTGTTTGCATTTGGCTTGAGCTACCTGACCGAAAACGATGCAACTCGGTTTTTCACATCGCTCGATGGGATTCTGAAGGAATCGGCGCTGCTATACCTCGCTACCATCACCGGCAATCCAAGTGAATCTGGATTCACTTGTTCCAGCAGGGGAGACAAGGTGTACCTGGAATACCGAAGCATTAACGATGTCGTTTCAATGATTGAGCAGGCCGGATATAGGATTGAGTTTTTGGATGTGGTAGCGAGCCCAACCGAAGCACCAAAAGCGACGGAAGACCTCATCCTTATTGCAAAGAAAATGTAAATTGCATTATTCGCCCGTGACCAAACTCATCGTTCTGAAATCGATGCCAGTTTAACTTGCGCAGTCTAAATCTTCGCTGTGGGTAGAAACCCGGCAATGTTCGACAGGACTATAAATGCGGCAGGAAAAAGACTTTAGGTAAGAAAAGAACAAATACCATCCCGCGGTAATCGACTTTGTCATGACGATTGATAGTGCGGAGTGCGCAACTACTCAATACACGTTAGTCGACCAGAACCGGGCGTGGGCTGAATTATCTGTTCACCGACTTAACCTAACTACCCGGAGTCATGATTATCAAATCTTTGGACTGGGCTTTAGTCCCGCTGTGCGCTCGCAGCAACGCAATGTCGAACTGCGGCATCAGTAGCTTTTGCTTGTATTCACAATTAACGGTATTTGGATTGACTGATTGATTATTTTCTCAATGGCAAAAGCGCATATTAATGCCATTTTACTCGTTTGAAACGATTTAGAAACACTTTGATTTAGCTATGAAATCCCGCAGAAACAGCTATTGCTTACACTGCAAAGGTAAATAAATCATTTTCAATTGCCTTGAGGACTAAACCATGGGTGCTCCCACCATCAACGCAGCGACCGCGCCTGCTCAACAAAAGCAGCAGCAAGAAAAATTAGCAAAGCTTTTGAAAGACCTGAATGATCTTTCATCAAAAAACATTGTGGCATTAACCAAGCTCAGTGGTGAACTCGCCCCTAGTTCAGCACAGGTCATTCAAGCAGGGCTACAGGCCGGGCTTAATCGAACAAATATCTTGATCAATATTCTAAAAATGGAGGATTCCGTTAAGGCGTTCAATGCACAAATGGCAAAGGATAATCGTTTGATGGCGGCCAAGTCAGCGGCGGATATTACTAAAGCGGTCATTGAAATAAGTCAAAAAACGATTAAGGCGAATATTGATGTGGCCATGGTCATTGCCCAACGTCAGGAAATGACGGGTGCGATTTCCCAACTTAAAACCGTTTCTGAGAAGCTGGGCCATTTGGGACGAGCCGCTTCCACCGTTGGTGCGATTAGTGGAACAATTGCTTTGATTGATGCGGTCCGACGCGGGGATACGGGAGCCGGTATCAAGGCCGGAGCCGAAATTGCAGAAGGTTTAGGCAACGCCATCGGAGGTGCAGCGCCGCTTGGTACGGCGCTGGCAGCTCCGTTTAAGATGGTATTGGTCTTTGGTCAAGTGGGCGGACAATTACGTGCCATACGCAATCAGGCGATTCGTGACAAAACGCTGTTGATTATCAAAAAAGGCGATCGATTATTAGTCAAGGCTAAGGTAGCGGATGCCTATCGCAGCCTGTATTTTCAGGCATTGGCCGATGGAGTTGTTGGGGATGACATCCATTACCGAAAGGCGCTGATGCATGACTGGGGACGTCAAGTGGGCGAACTAATGGTCGATTTAAACCGTAGTATGGCAGACATGGAACGCGATTTAGCAAATATGCGAGGTCGAGAATTTCGAACGGTATTTGATGGGCAGCTACAACAACGGATTCAGCAAGCGGCCGATCCTTTGGGTAATGATCGAAGAAGGCACGGGCTTGTTATTTTATCGGGCGCCGAAGTTATGCAAAACTGGCAACTGGTCCAGCAAATGCTGATGCCACGGCCGAATTCGTAGTCACTCGTTGGGTTGAGGCCAATGCCATATCAACGTTTCAGCGTCCCGTCAAGAAGATGCAGATATTGTTGACGTGGAAAGTTTGAAGCGTCCTGTTGCAAGAAAAAATAGAAATAAAAAGTCTGCCGACGGAAACTTGAAGCTATGCGGCATAAAGTCCAAAGTTATGACCGATCAGGCCGATTTCGCCCGACACCCTAAGCTTACGCATAAAAATTCTGGCATCAAAGATATTAACGACTGATAGCCAGCCGTACTGTATCTTGGCTATCGTGTGATGCGCTATGCTATTGTTTTATAAATCTACGGTCTATTTCATGCGTGAGCCCTGGACTCAACATCAATGCGTAAATCCGTGATTAGATTTATGTCCCAATACTGGGGCTTCACTTTTCTACTAATGGGGTTGTTTTTTTTTCTGTTTGGGGTCACTTCCCTGAATTTATTCGTCCTGCTCAAAGCAAACATCAACCTATACATAGAACACGGGACTATGGTTATCGCTGATGGTGCTTTACATCAACTCGTCGAACTGCTCAGCTATGGCTATCTCAGTCTCTTGTTTTACGTCCTATTCAAAGTCTGTGAAAATATTCTAGTAAATCGATTTACGCAGATTAGTAAAGACGCCTGAATCTTCGCGCGGGGCGCTGTTGCAAACAATAATTGAGATCAGGAGCTTACCGGTTGAATCTTGAAGCTATGCGGCATAAAGGCCGAAGTTGCGATGAATAAGACGGATTTCGCCTAACACACCGGCTTCGTAACACCAGGGGTTGGCTTGGCCTTTGCGCAGGGCGCGCATCACTTCGAACCCTTGGAGAGTGGCGTTGGGAAGTACCAAAATCCGTGGGGGAACTCAGGCAGCCATCGCACTTGTTAACTCGTCGCTGTTTTCATTGGCCA
>JAAUQA010000125.1 GCA_012032855.1 Candidatus Competibacteraceae bacterium | reverse complement strand
AGTCCCAGTTAAACGGCGGGCGGGATGATTGAGATCGACTGCTAGTTCAATGCGTCCAAGCAAAACGGGCGCAAATCGAAGTTTCCAAGTCGCCGTATCGAAGCGGAGCGTATGCAGTTGAAGTCCCTGTGCGCTCCCTTGGATCGCTAACCCCTGTACCGACTGTATGCTTATGCCGGGCCAGGGGAGAGGATGCAAGGTCAGCAGAGCCGCCGCCGGGGCTTGCACTATCAGGAACACGCTATAGGCGAACAAACCCAATAACACATAACCCCAAGACTGCTTCACGAGCCGTTTTGCAGAATCAGTCTAGCGTTGACCAGTCCATTACCAGTCTGACGGTCTAATATTCCGTTGATCGTGGTAATGGCGTGTTCCTGTCGCAAAGCGCCCAACCAGCCGATGAGTTGATCGAAGCCGACTTGTTCCAGTTGGATCCGCAATTGATCATTACCCTGCGGTTCAATCTGCTTGATGGCGGTTTCCAATCCGGCGGTCTTGGCGGCCTGATCCACGACGATCAACAGTGAGCGACCTTGCTGACGGGCCGGACTACGTCCCGTAACGGCCTCCCGCTCCAACCGTCGCACCTGTGCAGCGGCTTGCTGCATCCAAGCGAGTTCGGTGCGCTGAACGGCTACCGCTTCCCGCAATGACGTGATCTGGTCTTGAAAAGGCAGCCAGAGCAGCGCATAGCCCAACAGCATCGCAAGCAAACCACCACCTCCGCCAATCAGCCCGCGTTCACGCAGGCTTAAGTTTTTCCACCAGGATTTCATAACGCCGCCTTTGTCAGTGTCACCCGACTTTCTATCCGATCTTCCCGCTTGGTCGTGCGCATCTGTGTCGCCAAGCCGGCTTGTTCGGTCAGACGCTGCCGCAACCGATCCAGGGTTTCCAGGCTGTCCCCGGCCAATTCCATATCGAGTTGACCGGTTTTATAGCGCAGCCCGCGCAGGCGCACGTCGTCGAAGCCTGTCAGTACTTGTCCACCGTGCAACAGGAGGTCGAGAAATCCGGTCTCTTCTACAGCCGGACCACCCCGTAGTTCCCGCAAGCGGTTTTCCAGCTGTGCTTTGGGGTTGACGATACGACGAGCGGTCGGCACGGCCTCTCGGAATAGCCGTTCCATTTCTGCCTGCAGGGCTACGCGTTCGTTCTGCAATTGCCAATATTCACCGACCTGTAAAACCCCTTGTAACCCGACCCATAAACCAGCCAGCATCGCAGCTATTCGCCAGGGGCGCAGCCGTTTCCCCCATTGCGCATGACGGCTGTGGCTGCCTTGCAGAAGGTTCAGCGTAGCGCCGTCCTGATAACCCGCTGCTAACAGCCGAAGCGGTTCCGGAACATCGCCCTGGCGCTGAATTTCCCCTAAT
Source organism: Candidatus Competibacteraceae bacterium (assembly GCA_012032855.1). The sequence goes on along the minus strand of JAAUQA010000125.1, from coordinate 6,784 downwards.
GTTTCCAGTCCCGGCGCAGACTCACCCCATATCCGCAATGATGCGGGGGCGTTTTCGCCTGCCTCGGCCAAGGCTAATTCCAACAAGGGCAACAAATTGTCCCGTTCGGTGGCGAAACCGGCATCGGAACCGCAGCGCACTACGGCTCGCCCGGACTCCAGCAGCAGGCTCCAGGAATCAGGATCGAAGGGTAATAAGAGAGGTTCGGGTACGACGGCAGTCGGTGTAAGACCGGCTTGTGTACACCGATCCAGCCAGCTGCGCAGCATTGTATGGCGGATCGCCGCCACCGCTGCCTCGCCTGAACGAGCGGAACCTACCGCGAAGTGGAGGTCCTCGACCTCTTCGGCCACATAATCTTCCAGCGCGTAGGGCAAGGCTTTAAGCCATTGGCTTCGATTACGCTCGGGCAGCGTAGTGTGAGTTAATAATACTGTCTCACCCGGTGCTATCAGCACCAGCCGTTTTCCGCCCGCCCGCCGGGCCAGTTCACCAACCGTGCCTTGTGTCGGCTGATCTTCATCCAACCACTCGAATCGTTCTGAATCAATAAAGCGGGTGAAAATCCATTGCCTCAGAATGCGTTTATCCCGAATAATCGGTAAAAGCTGATCAGTATTCATGCCCGAAACTGCGTACCCGTACAGTGATGTCGCCCGAACCTGTGCGCTCCAGAATGCTATGCAATGCCGCACGCCCTTCGCCCACGTTGGCTTCGGCGGTCAACAGAAAAAAGCGGCTGCTGACTGCCAGTTTATCTCTGGTCAATCCCTGATTGCCGAATTGGATGTTGGTGAGAAAAGCATCGACGCTGTCGTAACCCTGCTTGTTACGTTCTTTAATGCGATCTTCGGCTTTGTCCAAACTCATCCCGTCGCTCGCAGCGGCTAGTACGGGGGCCAGCACCGTATTCACATTCAATGCGCTGCCCGGCGGTAAAGCGCATATATAGGGAGCCAATGCGTCATAGGTTTCCCGATCAACGCCCGCAATCAAACGCAATTCCGAAATACTGGTTAACGGACGATCTGCGGTCAAATAAGCGGGATCGCGATTGGTATAGATGCCGTCCTCGGCCCCGTCAGGGAATAATGTCTCTTGATCAGGGTCCAGCCAATCAGCAATAGCCTGGGCAATATCAGTCTCCAGGTCCAGCGTTTCCAACAATCGTTGCAGGGCTTGAAATTGAGCCGGATCGATATTGCGACCGACATCCACGTCGTTGTTCGGGTTGGCACTGCCCCGTGCATCGTCGTTTTGCTCCTGATCTGCGTTATCGGTTGTTGGGGAGTCGGATGGGCTCGTCGACGCTATAAGCAGATTATTAATATTAAAGCGCCCCTGCAAATCCTCAATACGCCCGGTAATACTGCCGCCCTGGACTGGGAAAGCCGGCGGTAACACGGCCCAGTCTTCGCCTGGATGATCGGTATCGCTATTGCTCGCGTCACGTGCCAACAGCGTCATCGCCCATTGTTCCGCGCCTAAAGTGTATAAGCGGGCCTGTTGTTGATGCTGAAGCAAGCCGCTGCGACGGATGGCCAATTGTTGCAACCAAGCTAATTCGGTAGCGATCAGGCTGGCTAGAAAGACAATCAGCAAGGCGGTGAGGAGAGCGACGCCTTGCTGTTTAACTGTACCTTGGGAAAATGCGGCTTGATTGGTTGAGCAGGATCGCGTGAACACTTCAGGCACTACATCCCCCAAACCGTAATTGTCTTACCGTGAACAGCCTCTTCGCGCCGAAACAATTTTTCCTCTCGCCCGCCACCGTTGGTTGCAGAAAAGCCTGCAGCAACAATTGCGGACCGGCTTCTTTGTATTGGAACCGCTCTACCCAGTGTTCCGAATGTTCGCGGAAGAATTCCTGGAATGCTGCCAGCAGCTTGCACAGATCCAGCGTGCCGTCGGGTCGGATATACCAAGCCGGCGTTTGAGTGCTTTCCAGGCTGAGTTGACTGACCCAGGTCAGTTCACGAAGGATAACTTCCTGATAAATCCCGTTCGCGACTACCAGGCCCGTCGCCTCTCGGCGTATCAGGCCCAAATCAACGACATAATGAATATCGTCTTCAGGCACTTGAGTGGATAATGGGCCGCCGCGCAGTAATGGCTCAATAACCCGCCGCACTCGTTCTTCCTTGAGCTTGTCAGTCAATTGATCGAGATGGGTTTCCCGGCGCAGAATTAGATTTTCCTTGGCTGCGTTGATGTGCTCTAAGGTGATGGGGCGGCTGCGATCCCGGTTGGCCTTCATCCGAAAACAGGTCTCATAGCCTAACGCATTGACCAGCCAAGGCTGGCCTTGCGTCAGTTCCCACACACGGCCCAGTGCTTCGGGAGTAAATGCTTGATCGGTTTCCTCTGTGTGTTGATGGTACAGCGCTTCGACCTCAGCACGCGTGAAATTACCTAGCCTTAAGGATTCAGCCTTTATATTGAACGCGCTGCCACCCGTGATAATGGTCTTTTCACGGCTGGAGTGAATGCGGTAATCGCGCACATCGCGCACACCACAGAGAATAACGCTCTGCGGGAATTGGCCGGGCCGTTTATCGTAACCGCCCCGGATTTGTCGCAGCACCGCGATCATTGTATCGCCTACTAAAGCGTCGATTTCGTCGATCAACAAAACCAACGGCCTAGCATTCTCGTTCCGCCAACGGGTCAATCACTTCCCCAAGGCGATCGTGGGACCGCTGCGGTCAGGATATCCGGCCAAATGCCATCCAGCCACAGTTCGCCTAATGCGATGCGGGCACGAGAGGCCAGCTGACTTAAGATCGCTCGCATCGCCGCCGCTACGTCTTCCCGTGCCGCTTGAGCGATTTCGACGTTGACATAAACACAGCGGTAGCGCTCCTCCGCATTCAGATAACCCAGCAAGGCCAACAATGAGGAGGTCTTGCCGGCCTGCCGAGGGGCATGTAGAACGAAGTACTTTTGCTGGTCGATCAGCATCAGCACGTCGTCCAAGTCAAATCGCTCAAGCGGTGGCAAGCAATAGTGATTTTCAGGTTTGACCGGCCCGGCGGTGTTGAAAAAACGCATGACTTGAGCGTATCGCTCTCAATACCCCGCCGTCAATGCATCGCGAATGCGGGTATCGGAATAGCCGTACAAGCCTTCGTCCCGGCGCATGATGCTTTGGGTGCTGCCCATCGCGTCTTTCACAACCACATTATGGCCTAGTTCCCCCAGCACTCTTGCCGTATCGGGACTTAAGCCTTCTTCTACCCGTAATTCATCGGGCAACCATTGGTGATGCACACGGGTCGCAACGGTCGCCTCGGCGACATTCATGCCGTGATCGACGATATTCATCACGATTTGCAATACGGTGGTGATAATGCGGCTTCCGCCGGGACTGCCGGTGGCCAGAAACGGCTTGCCATCCTTAAAAACTATCGTCGGGCTCATGGAACTCAACGGGCGCTTGCCGGGTTCAATGGCATTGGCTTCGCCGCCGATCAGGCCGTAAGCATTGGGTACGCCTGGTTTCGACGAGAAATCGTCCATTTCATTGTTTAACAAAATTCCCGTACCAGCAGCAGTGATGCCGGTGCCATAACTGAAGTTGATGGTGTAGGTGGTGGAAACCACATTGCCCTGGCTGTCCATGACTGAGTAATGGGTAGTTTGGTCGCTTTCATAAGGCGCCGGGTTGCCGGGTTTAATTTCGGTCGCCGGTCGTGCCCGGTTGAGATCTATCAACTTGACCAGTTCGGCGGCGTAGCCTTTGGCCGTTAATCCCTTGATAGGCACTTTGGCAAAATCGGGATCGCCCAGGTACTCGGAACGATCTGCATAGGCCAGCTTCATCGCTTCAGCCATCTGATGCAGGGTGGCAGCGCTGTTGTGGCCCGATTCGGCAATGGGGAAGTTTTCCAAAATATTCAAGATTTGGATCAAATGAATCCCGCCGGAACTGGGTGGCGGCATGGAGACGACTTGGTAGCCACGATAATCGCCCTGGACCGGTTGTCGGACTACGGGCTTATAATTTTGCAGATCCTCTACGGTGATCAAGCCGCCGTTAGCTTTCATATCCGCAGCGATTTTCTGCGCGATTTCGCCTTCGTAAAAGGCTTTGGGGCCTTGTTCGGCAATCGCTCGCAAAGAACCGGCTAAATCCGTTTGAGGCAGGATATCTCCAGGCTCGTAGGCGACGCCGTCGGGTTTGAAAAATATCTTCATGCTTTCCGGCCACGGGCTCATACGCTCTTTGGCCGCTTTGAGTGAAATAGCCATGCCTTCGCTAACTGGAAACCCTTGATCAGCCAGTCGAATCGCCGGAGTGATCAGGGTTTTTAGCGGTAAACTGCCGTAACGCTCTGCTGCCAGAGCGAGACCCGCCACTGTGCCGGGCACGCCGACTGAAAGGTAGCTGTAGCGGGCGCGTTGTTCATCAACCTCCCCCTTGTCGTCCAAATACATATCGCGGGAAGCAGCAGCGGGAGCCATTTCCCGAAAATCAATAGCGACGGTTTCCTGTTTCTTGGCATCGTAAACCATCATGAAGCCGCCACCGCCTAGATTGCCGGCTCGCGGCAATGTAACTGCCAAGGCAAAGCCGACTGCTACTCCCGCGTCAACGGCATTTCCGCCTTGCTTGAGAATGTCTAAGCCGACGTTGGTAGCCAGCGCTTCCTGAGTCGCCACCATACCTTGCGTGGCGAAAACGGGGTGGATGATGTCTTGCCCGCTGTAGATTGCCGTATCGGCAAAGACGAACCCAGACAATGAGAGTGAAGAGACGGCTAACAGCCAAAGTGATCGGATAGTGTGGCGCATGGTGCATTCTCCTCCGAAGGATTGTCGTTTTTTTAGTGTAGAGGAGTAATGAATGTTCAGCTAAGGAAGTTCGAAGAGGATGAATAACAAGGATTTAAAGAAAGCGACTGATGCAGGTTCAATATCCTCTCTTTTCCACCGAACGCTCGCTTGCGTCAGAACGGCCTGAACCTCCGGTGAATTGGATCACTCAACTATTGTGTGTTGGATACATGATTGGAAGGGTTTTAAAATGCGTCATAGGCATTAAATCTCCCTGCTAGGGAAATGAGTTGACGGGTAGAAATGTGGCCATACTTATCGCGAATTCGCCTGATAATATTTCTCGCGTAGCTCACTTTTATACCAATGGTGTCTTCAATTTTTTTTAAAGGCCTGCCGGAAGCCAAGTAACGCAGCACTTGGCGTTCTCTTGGTGACAGTTTTCGAAAATAGGAAGCAGGAAGGTGACGCTAAAACTGGGATCCGACACGATACGATCGCTGAAAGTACGTGTGATAATCCGCAACACGGCAAGGTTCTCGGAAAGCAATTTTTTGTAAGTTACTGCACCATCCCGGTTGATAAAGCTTGCTCCCGCTATTCCCATCTCTGAAGAAAGTGTTGGGATGGAAATACCGTTCTTTAGCCCATAATCTACTTTTGCTGTCTCAATAACCTCAAGTTCCGGCTCGGTCAGCAGACTGGTTTTCGCTTTTGCCCACCAATCCATAGGTTGAAGACTACCTTTTAAGATACTCTTAATGGTGAAATCCTGCTTATCAAACCCGGCATCTGCATAGTGCTGCAAGAATTTTGGGCAATAACTGCCTGAGGATTTAAAGACGGGTTGAAATGAGACAATTTGCTGTAGTACCGGACTCGGTATGAAAGAATAGACAGCGCCCTCGAATCCCAAATCCTGTGTCGCGCTGGAAAATGCTGCAAAGCATTCATCGAATGTTTGGGCCTGGTCGAGGCGTTCAAGGAAATCGAGAAGAATTAACCTTTGACGTTCTTTGAACATCACCGTACCTACCATGGGAAACGCACTGATCAATGTCTTAGCATCCCTGCTTTACAGGGGTTATTTCCGTGTTACCACGAAGTTCATGCCTCCAAGATACAGTTCCTGATGGCACGATACCATAGAGAAACCAGTCTGAAGTAATTCCGTGATCAACCGGTCCATGGTAACGGCGCCAAAATGGCTATCATTTGGCCAGCTTCAAGTTCGTCCGGCTGCATTGCTCAAAGTAATGGTGCGCCCACAGCTCTTTCCAGGCCGCCTCGACAATTTTAGCCATATCCAGAGCAGGGTTGGGCGTAGCTAGCACAAAGGCACCCCCGGTATTAAGGAGTCGGTAAATGGCCGCCAAAATGGTCGGTGGATCACGCCAGGCATAATAACTGTTCAGCGAAATGGCGGAAGAAAAGGGCTGCCCCTGGTATTGCTCTATGGGAGATTCTACTAGGATTATTTTTTTGTTCGCCCATTGCTTAGCCATTTCTCCGGCTATTGACACCATGGCCTTGGAAGCATCAATTCCGGTATAGGAATCTACATTAGTCACATTGACGAGGAAGGGCGCAATGCGTGCTGTACCGCACCCGAAGTCTCCAACATCGCCGTGGACATGCGGCAGGACTTGTTGCCATAATTCGATCTGACAAAGTGCGGTAACTGAAGCGTGTAATGCCGCGTAGTTGTCCCAGGTTGGGGAATTAACCGCTATATTCATCGCACTTCCTCCCGAGAGTGACAAGCACTGTTTCCCGATCTGCCTTTTTCATCCAGTGAAAGAAATGTGGTCGAGTTTGGCTGATATGCCAAGCGAGAGTGGCGAATTCCTCGTCGCTGCCAAAGGTATAGCCAGTATTGAAACAGAGTATTTCAGTGTTCCAGATTTTTTGGTGAAAACGCACTTTGTTTTGTGGAACAGCCATTAATACCACATCAATTTTCAATTGCGTTACTGCCGTATAGAGCGCACTATAGAGTGACTTAATA
>JAAUQA010000124.1 GCA_012032855.1 Candidatus Competibacteraceae bacterium | reverse complement strand
AGGGTGATCCCGGTTCCAGCCGGTTTTACTTGTCGTTGGAAGACAGCTTAATGCGTATTTTTGCTTCCGACCGGGTGGCCGGCCTGATGCAAAAACTCGGCATGGAGAAAGGCGAGTCTATCGAACATCCTGGGTCACGAAGGCCATTGAAAATGCCCAACGCAAGGTCGAAGCGCATAATTTCGATATTCGCAAGAATTTGTTGGAGTTTGACGACGTCGCAAATGACCAACGCAAGTTTGTGTATAACTGGCGCAACGAGCTATTGGCCGACCGAAGACATTGCCGAACACCAATTAAAACCATCCGCGGCGAAGTGATTGACCGAGAAATCAGTCATTACATTCCGCCGCAAAGTTTGGAAGAACAGTGGGATGTAGAGGGGCTGCAGGGTATTTTAGAGAAAGATTTCGGTTTGCAATTGAATATTCGAGGCTGGCTTGAGGCGGAACCCAACCTGCATGAAGAGCCACTGAGGGAACGTATTTTGGAGGCGTTGGTAAGCGCCTATACTGAAAAGGAGCAATTAATCGGCACGGCTGGGATACGTCATTTCGAAAAAGCGATTTTGCTGCAGATTCTGGATACCCACTGGAAGGAACATCTCGCCGCAATGGACTACCTCCGGCAAGGCATTCATCTGCGCGGTTATGCGCAGAAAAATCCTAAGCAAGAGTACAAGCGCGAGGCATTTGAAATGTTCACGGCCATGTTGGAGCGTATCCAACATGAGGTGGTCAGCATTGTTGCCCGCGTACAATTTCAGCCGGAGCGTACCCCAGAGCCGCTACCGGAACGGCAAAGCCAACCCAACACCGCGTTGCGTTTTGAACATGCCGAAGCATCCGCGCTCACAGGTGACGAGGACGAGGACACCGATGATGAGGACTCACATACTCCCTTCGTGCGCCAGGAACGCAAAGTCGGGCGTAACGAACCCTGCCCTTGTGGATCCGGCAAAAAATATAAACATTGCCACGGTCGCTTGAACTAACGCTTGTTTTGCCAGGCAATGCCTATGGTCGGTCCCACTGAAATACTACCGGTTTCCGGCATCCGACTGGCCGCCATCCGTGCCGGTATTCGTTATCCGGATCGGCGTGATTTAGTCCTCATTGAAGTGGCTCCGGGTAGTCGCTGTGCCGCGGTATTTACCCGCAATGCTTTTCGGGCTGCACCGGTTATTGTCGCTCAGCAACACCTTGCTATCACCAGCCCTCGTTATTTGCTCATTAACACCGGCAATGCTAATGCAGGCACAGGCCGACAAGGCATCGCAGATGCTCAAGCCAGCTGCGATGCCGTCGCGGAACTGACTAGGTGTTTATCTCACGAGGTTTTGCCCTTTCCACCGGTGTCATTGGAGAACCGCTCCCTGTTGATCGGCTGATTGCTGGTTTACCTGCAGCGGTGCAGGACTTGCAGCCTGACCGTTGGCTTGAGGCGGCCCACGGCATAATGACTACCGATACCCGCCCCAAACTCGCATCATTGCAACAGTCAATCGCGGGGCAGCCGGTCACTGTAACCGGTATCGCTAAAGGCGCCGGCATGATTCGACCCGATATGGCGACCATGCTAGCCTTTATCGCCACCGACGCGTGTGTCGATCAATCGCTTTTACAAACTTGTCTCAACGAGGCGGTTGCAGATTCTTTCAATACCATTACTGTCGATGGCGACACCTCTACCAATGACGCTTGTGTGTTGCTGGCTACCGCACAAACCGCATTGAGACTGAATGCAAAGGATGCGGCCTATAATGCGCTCAAGGAACTCATTTCGACGGTCTGTAGTGAATTAGCGCAGGCCATTGTGCGAGATGGTGAAGGGGCTACTAAATTTATCATCCTCAGGGTTGAACAAGGCCTGGATTCCGCCGAATGTCGTCAAGTGGCCTATACCATTGCCCATTCGCCGTTGGTTAAAACCGCTTTTTTGCTTCAGACCCGAATTGGGGGGCGCATTTTAGCCGCCATAGGCCGCGCGGGTATAAAAGATCTCGATTTACACGGGGTCACTATTTACCTGGACGATATCTGTATTGTTCGACAGGGGGAAAGAGCTGCCGATTACATCGAAACCCTCGGGCAACAGGTCATGCAGCGCGAAGCCATTACTGTACGAGTATTGTTAGGCCGTGGCCAAGCGATGGCGCGCTTGTGGACGACTGATCTCTCGTTCGATTATGTACGCATCAATGCGGAATACCGGTCTTGAAGCCTGTGCTTGCCACTTGCGTGCATGTTGCTGTGGGTATCGTCCGGGATACTTTGGGTCGGGTGCTGATCACGCGCCGTGCTGACGATGCTCATCAGGGCGGTTTATGGGAATTTCCAGGCGGTAAGTTGGAACCTGGGGAGGAGCCTCAGACTGCGTTGATCCGTGAGTTGCACGAAGAGTTGGGTATCGAAGTGCTCGCAGCACGTTCCCTACTGCAAGTTCACCATGAGTATCCCGATAAACACGTTCTATTGGATGTTTGGTGGGTTGATCGCTATCGGGGACAACCCTACAGTATGGAAGATCAACCGTTCGACTGGCTATTTCCTGAGCAGTTGTCCGAACGTGCGTTTCCAGCGGCAGACAATCCGATTATAACCGCTCTGCAAAAAACGTCCGACCAATAAGCCGAAGTATTTTACGACGCAACCCGTCTAGAACACGCAACAAGCCAACCGGAAAACGATATTTTCGGCGCATTGGCGGGGTCGTTCCTTGAAATTGCGTTGTTCCATAAACCGGATGGAAAGACGATGCTTGCTGCCGCTCGTTTCAGGGAATACCGGTGTCCCATCGGGCAAAATAATGCGTACCAGCTGGCTGGGTACGGTACTATCCAAGGTCTTCTGAAAAAGACCCTGTTGAGCGACTTGTTCATCCGGCACCGCGCTGTCACGAATTATCCTCAACAACAACTCCACCGCATCACGTATGGGTTGAACGGGCAGCAACCACTGTTCCAGACATTCAACACGCACGGCATAATCTTGGTGCAGCCAATGGTACAGCGCAGGCGAATCAAAAGCGCTTGCGCTACCTTGCACCGGGCTCCGGCGGCTCAGGGCATCAAGGAATTCATTCTTGCGCGCCTGCCGCAACATCTGATTACTTAAACGCTGAAGGTGTTGAGTCACGTGACCGATGTTTGCCAACACCGCGTCTAAAATCGCCACGTCCACTGAAGGAGTCTGGCGCAATCGACTCAACGATTGAGCGTAACGCTCAAGCTCTTTCAACAGCTCCGCTTTGAGTTCAGCGCGACTAGTAAGACCGAGAATGCCTAATATCCCTTGAATAGCAAGCAAGCCATACCCTTCGGAAGATTTGGTTAGGCTCTGGTGCACCTGCTGAAAAACATTTCAAGTCGCAGCAACAGCCGGATCCGTTCGTTCAGAGGATGCTCGTAGCAAATAGGCACAAAAACCCCGCAGTAAGAGAAACGCTCAATGTTAGCAACGTGTATGCGTTTAAAGGCAGCGGCTACGATACATCAGCAGCTGAGAGAGTGGTATTTCTCATGCAGCAATGCCACACCAGCCTCCAGTTCTTCCAGAGAGCCGTCGTTGCGGATTACATCATCAGCTAATTCTAACCGCTGAGCGGGTGTTGTTTGAGCACTCAAGATACGCTGTACGTGCTCTTGATCCACCCCATCGCGCGCCATGACACGCTGCACTTGTAGTCTTTCCGGAACATCTACTACTAATATGCGGTCCATCAACGCTCTTAAGCGCTCGGTTTCCGCTAACAACGGAACCACAACGAGACAATAGGGAGCAGCACAGATAGCTGCCAGTTGTTCCTGAACCGCTCGTTGTATGCGCGGATGCAGAATACCCTCTAAACAGGTGCGCGCTAATGGGTCGGCGAACACAGTCTTGCGCAGAACACTCCGATCCAGAGCACCTGACCGGTCCAGACAGTCCGGACCAAATGCAGCGACGATTTCTTGCAAAGCAGGCTGACCTGGGTTTACCAAGTCTCGTGCTATTTGGTCTGTATCAATGACGGGTACCCCCCGTTTCTCGAATGCTGCGCTGACCGCTGACTTGCCACTACCGATCCCACCGGTTAAACCCACCACCAGCGCACGTTTCATAACCCCAGCCAACCTAAGTACCACTGGTTCAGCGACTCACCCCAAAGCAGAGTAATCCAACCTGCTACAGCTAAAAACGGTCCAAATGGAATAGGCTCATGACGATCCCGACCGTGTATTAAAATCAACGCGATACCTGTGACAGCGCCCACGACTGAGGAAACGAGGACAATCGGCACTAAATGGTACCAACCTTGCCAAGCCCCAAGCATGGCCAGCAGTTTGAAATCACCATAGCCCATACCTTCTTTTCCGGTCAGCAGACGAAACCCCTGATAAACCGACCACAGGCAAAGATAGCCGACCACAGCGCCTATCACACTGCTCTCAAGATCCGTAAATACCCCGAACAAGCCTAAGACCACGCCAAACCAAAGGAAAGGTAAAGTAATATTATCCGGCAGCAGCTGAGTTTTATAGTCGATGACACTCAAGGCAATCAGCGCCCAAGTCAGCGCAAAAGCCGCCATCGCCTGCCAGCCGAATCCGAAATGCCAAGCAGCTACGGCCGTCAACACGCCACTAATGGTTTCTACGATGGGGTACTGAACAGAGATAGGTGTTTTGCAGTGCTTGCAACGGCCCCGCTGCACAATATAGCTGAATAGGGGAATATTCTCCGAGGCCCCTATTAAATGGCCACAGACCGGGCACTGTGAGCGGGGCACCCACAGGTTGAACGGTTGGTTGGGGGTTTCCTGCGCTTGGTTTAATAATTCGGCGCACTGCACACGCCAACTTTGCTCAAGCATAATCGGCAAGCGATAGATGAGCACATTCAGAAAACTGCCGACTAATAAACCCAATACGGCAGCTACTCCAGTAAACAGCGCTGGAGATATGGCCAGCAATTCCGGAACAGTCATTACTCCCAACTAAATGGCCATGCCGAGCTTAAAGATAGGTAGATACATGGCAATGATCAAACTGCCGACGAGTACAGCCAATATGCACATCATCAGGGGTTCAATCAGGGTCGTCAGCGCGGAAATCGTAGCATCCAGTTTCTTCTTCATAAAAAATCGGCGACTTTGGCCAACATATCCCCAAGAAGAACCGGCCTCTTCGCCGATGGCCACCATCTGAATCACCATGTCGTTGAACAGCCCTGTTTGCCGCATCGCAAAGTTTGAGCTGTTGACCGATGGAAACCGAATCACGCATCTCCAACGTGGCCTGCTCATAAATGTAGTTGCCCGTAGCCCCGGCAACTGAATTCATGGCATCCACCAAGGGAACGCCGCCACTAAACATGGTTGACAGCGTGCGTGCGAAACGGGCAGTTGCGGATAATGAGGCAATATGACCGAATAACGGGATTTTGAGAATCCAGCGGTCAATAGCTTGGTTAAATTTCCTAGAGCGTTTTTTCGCTTCTATAAAGCCGAAGATCGCCCCTCCGATACCGCCGAAGAGGAGCCACCAGTAGTCTTGAAACCACTTAGACACTCCGATCACAAATTTCGTGAATGCAGGCAGATCAGCACCAAAATTTTTGAATAAATCTTCAAACACCGGGATGACGAACAGCATGATGAAGGCGGTCACACCGAAGGCCACCACCAATACCACGGCAGGATAGATCAAGGCTTTTTTGACCTTGGCTTTCAGTGCTTCGATTTTCTCCAAATATATGGCGATCTTGTCGAGCAAAGTCTCAAGCACGCCGGCTTCCTCGCCGGCTCGAACTAGACTGCAATAGAGATCATCGAAGTACACATGGTGTTGCGCCAATGCATTGGCAAAGGTCGCCCCCCCTTCCACATCAACTTTAATTTTTAAAATCAATTCCTTTACTTTATTTTTTTGTTGCTGTACGCCAGCATATCAAGCGCCTGAACAATAGCGATACCCGCGTTGAGCATGGTGTGCAGTTGGCGTGTGAATAACATGATATCCTTGGCGCTGATCGTCTCGCCAAAAGAAATCGACTTGGATTTTTTTCTGACTCGCATGGGCGTGATGCCCTGGCGGCGCAATTCGGCCTTAACCAGATTGGGATCGGGGCCACGCATTTCCCCTTTGACACGTTTATTACGTTTATCTACCCCTTCCCAGACGAAAGTAGGAACTTCGGCGGTCTTTTTTTTGGCGAGAGTTGGTTTCTTTGCCACACGTTAATCCTTGGTTACACGGTTAATTTCTGCGAGACTGGTTAAACCAGCACGAATTTTATCAAGCCCGGCTTGCCGTAAATCCTTAATCCCCTCACGCTGAGCCTGATCCGCAATTTGCATTGAGTTGCCGTTGGCCATAATCAGGCGGCCCATTTCTTCGGAAACCGGCATCACTTCAAAAATACCCAGTCGCCCTTTATAACCCCGGGTACATTGATCACAACCGACCGGTTTGTAGATGACCAGCTGCTCCAGTTCATCCTCCTGGAATCCCTCTTGAAGCAGACTTTCATAAGGAACCCCTTTATCTTCTTCCTTACAGTTAGTACAGAGTCGCCGGGCCAAACGCTGAGCAATAATCAGATTGATGCTGGAAGCAATATTGAAAGGCGCTACCCCCATGTTCATCAGACGGGTTAGTGTTTCGGGAGCGCTATTGGTATGGACGGTGGAGAGCACCATATGGCCGGTTTGTGCGGCTTTGATGGAGATTTCGGCGGTTTCTAAGTCCCGAATCTCCCCGACCATGATGATATCTGGGTCTTGCCGCAAGAAAGCGCGTAGAGCATTCGCAAAGGTCATTCCGGTTTTGGTATTCACGTTGACCTGATTGATACCGGCCACTTGAATCTCAATCGGATCCTCGGCAGTGGAAATATTAACTTCCTTAGTATTGAGAATATTAAGTCCTGTATACAAAGTCACCGTTTTACCGCTCCCGGTAGGGCCGGTCACTAATACCATGCCCTGAGGCTTATGAAGAACTTCCATAAACCAGTTTTTCTGCTCTTCTTCAAAACCCAGCGCATCGACGCCAATTTGAGCTGTGGTCGGATCCAGAATACGCATGACCACTTTTTCCCCATATAAAGTAGGCAGCGTATTGACGCGAAAGTCGATGGCGCGCCTTTTGGATAAGGCCATTTTGAAACGACCATCCTGGGGCACACGCCGCTCGGCAATATCCAACTGAGACATTACCTTAATGCGTGCTGATATGCGCGGCGCCAAATTGATGGGTGGCTTGGCCACTTCGTGCAAGATCCCGTCCTGGCGAAAACGCACCCGGTAAAATTTCTCATAGGGCTCAAAATGAAGGTCGGAAGCCCCCTTATTAATAGCATCCAATAATAATTGTTAACAAAGCGTACCACGGGTGCATCTTCATCGGCGCCCGGGGTAACAGAGTCAGGCTTTTTATTTTCGTCCTCAGCAGAGATATCGATATTATCCAAATCTTCATCCAGCATGGCATCCATGGCCTCAGAAGTATTGTCCAAAGCGCGCTCAATGAGATCGTTTAAAGCACCATCGACGACAATAATCGGTTCGGTGTTGAACCCGGTTTGAAACTTTATATCCTCTAGCGCTCGGGAATTAGTAGGATCGGATAAGCCAACAAACAAACGATTACCTCGTTTATACAACGGTAACGCCCGGTGCTTACGAATCAGCTTGTCATCGACAGATTGAACCAGCGTCGAGTCGATTTCCAGCGCAGTCACATCGAACAGAGGTAAATTAAAGCCTCGCGATGCCAAACGAGCAATATCAACAGCACGTGAGAGTTTATTTTCGATGAGATAGCTTACGAACGGTGAGTCGGCTTTGCGTGCTTCTTCAACCGCCTTTGATGCCGCATCCTGGTCCAGCAAGTTGCCATTGACTAACAATCGGGCCAGACCGCCTAAGCTGATGCCAGTCGTTCCAATCAGGGTGGTTTTGACATCGTGGGTTGTGGTAGCCATAAATTCTATAATGTCCTGTGCAAACCGATCACTTAAGAGACTGGTAAATAACCGAACTTTAGACCATACCAAGAGGCTTGGAAAGAGGGTAAGTTACCCTAAAAACCGATCTATCTCATGGCTGCGCGCACTAATCATTGCTCACCTGTGGATGCTGTTTGGCAGGGTAACGACGATAGGCAAAACGTATAAAAAAATACCAAACAAAATCATG
>JAAUQA010000123.1 GCA_012032855.1 Candidatus Competibacteraceae bacterium | reverse complement strand
TACTTTTTTGGTGCTCGCCGGCCTAAACGCTGCGCTGTATGCCCTGTTTGCCGGTAGTGTCAAGCACCTGATGCGCAAACCGGCAGCACGGCGGATGGTCAATCGTTTCGGCGGCGGTGTCTTGATCGGCGCGGGTTTAGCCACTGCAGCCGTCTCTGATGCATAACGCCGGCTTCGCCGATTTGCCTTGACGACAAGGGCTTGCCGATGCGGTCTAATGGTGAATACCATTGTGCTACAAAAAAACAATTGAATCGTAAGAGAAAACACTGATGTCCGACGACTTGTACGACCAAGCGCTGCATTATCACCGCTTTCCCGTTCCCGGCAAAATCGAAGTGGTGTCCAGCAAACCCGTAGCGAATCAACGCGATTTGGCCTTCGCCTATACCCCCGGTGTAGCAGCCACCTGTAATGCTATCGTAGCCGACCCGGCTGAGGTTGCTCTTTACACCACGCGCGGTAATCTGGTTGCGGTAGTCACCAATGGCACTGCTGTTTTGGGGCTGGGGCCTATCGGTCCGCTGGCCGCCAAACCGGTCATGGAAGGCAAAGGTGTATTGTTCAAAAAATTCGCTGGCATCAACGTGTTCGATCTTGAGATCAATGAGCGTGACCCGGATAAGTTGATCGATATTATCGCCAGCTTGGAACCCAGCTTCGGCGGCATCAACTTGGAAGATATTAAAGCCCCGGAATGCTTTTACATTGAGCGGCAATTGCGCGAACGGATGAAGGTGCCGGTGTTCCACGACGATCAGCACGGCACCGCAATTATTGCCGCCGCTGCCGTGTTGAACGGGCTGCGGTTGGTGGATAAACCCATCGCGGAAATCAAATTGGTTGCCTCAGGAGCCGGGGCCGCCGGCATGGCTTGTTTGGATATGTTGGTCAGTCTGGGGCTTAACAAGCAAAATGTGTTGGTGTGCGACAGCCGGGGCGTGATCTATTTGGGACGCGACGGAGGAATGGACGCCAGCAAAGCCGCGTATGCAGTCCAGACCGAGGCCCGCACGTTGACCGACGCCATCAACGGCGCCGATGTGTTTTGGGCGTTTCCGCGCCCGGCGTGCTGACTCAAGAGATGGTCAAGACTATGGCGCCAAATCCGCTGGTGCTGGCCCTGGCTAACCCAACTCCTGAGATCATGCCGGAGCTGGTCAAAGAGGTGCGGCCGGACGCAGTGATGGCCACTGGCCGTTCCGATTTCCCGAATCAAGTCAATAACGCCTTGTGCTTCCCTTATATCTTCCGTGGTGCGCTGGATGTCGGCGCGACCACCATCAACGAGGCGATGAAAAAAGCCTGCGTATACGCCTTGGCCGATATGGCCATGACCCCGCCTTCCGACGAGGACGAGGTCATGACCTTCTACGGTGATCAGGCGCTCAAACTCAATCCCGATTATCTGATTCCCAAACCCTTCGATCCGCGCTTGATTGTCGAATTACCCATCGCAGTGGCGCGCGCCGCCATGGACAGCGGGGTAGCATCGCGGCCGATTGCGGACCTCGACGCCTATCGCGACCAACTCAGTCATTTCGTATCCCGCACCGGGATGATCATGCGACCCATGATTGAACGGGCCCGCGCTGATCCTAAACGGGTCATTTTCGCTCAAGGCGAAGAAGTGCGCGTGCTCCGGGCGGTTCAAGTGGCGATCGTTGACGGGATGGTGAAATACCCCATTTTGGTCGGTCGCCCGCAACGGGTTCAGGAACGTATCGACGAACTGGGCTTGCACATTCGCATCAATCAAGACTTCGAGTTGATCGATCCGCAGCACAACCCCTATTACCATGAATGCTGGATGGAATACCATCGCCTGCTGGAACGCCACGGGGTCGATCCCAGCGGTGCGCGCATCCGCGTCAATACCCGCGCCACCGTGTTGGGTTCACTGCTGTTACGGTTGGGTTACGGCGATGTGCTGCTGTGCGGCATGACTGGCAGTTATCACCGGCATGTGGATCATGTCATTGATGTGCTGGGCTTGGCCGAAGGGGTAAAAAAACCCGCCACCATGAATCTGCTGCTTGGACCCAAGGGCAGTGTGTTCATCTGCGACACCGAGGTGAATCTCAATCCCAACGCCGAAGAAATCGCTGATATGACCCTCATGGCGGCCGAGGAAGTCAAACGGTTCGGGATATTCCCCAAGGTGGCCTTGTTGTCGCACTCTAATTTCGGTTCGCAAACGGGTCCGCAATCCTACAAGATGGCCGAAGCTTTGCAACTCATTCGGCAACGCGCCCCGGACCTGGAAGTTGAGGGTGAGATGCAGGCCGATCTGGCGCTATCCGAAGCATTGCGCAAGCGGGTGTTCCCCAGCTCAGCATTGCATGGGTCGGCCAATCTGCTCATCATGCCCAACCTGGACGCTGCCAACATCGCTTACAATCTGCTGAAAATGATGACCGACAGCGTGGCGATTGGCCCGCTCATGTTGGGATTAGCCAGACCGGCTCACGTGTTAAACAAATCCGCCACGGTGCGGCGAATTGTCAATATGACTGCTGTGGCGGTGGTGGATGCCCAGGTTACCGAACTGCTAGAAACCAACTGACGGTTTCCAGTGATGATAACAATCTTTTAACACGCCACTCCAAAAGCCTCTTCAATGCCTTCGCGAAGAGGCTCTTCTCCTTCTTGGTCAATACGGATTGAGCCGGTAATGGGCCAATTTGACTTAATTCGGCGGTCTATTTTGAACCGGTCCAAGTTTATTTTCCCGTTTGTGGGGTAAGCTTATCTTATTGATTGATAGCGTATCTTAGGGTTGGTATCTATTCTGCTACTATCCCATTAGATACTGTGTTGGGTTGGCTATGAAACCCAATTTAGCACCTCCACATATCCTCTTTCCCCATATTCTAAATCAATAACGGACTATCCCATCGATTTTAAGGTGTCGCCGTTGTTATCTTTTTCCTGTCGGAGGAATCGAGATGAGCAAACCCACTGGCCCAGGTCGCACAGAACACCGCAGTTCCCCAAAAAGCTTGTTGTTGTACAACTTCGACATCAACGGGGATCGATTAAAATCCGAACACGAAGCGTTTTTACGCAAAGAAGTGGTTCCGATACTCCAACGAGGAGGCAGCGTCAGCTTGGTCGGCTTGGCCAGCCGAAGTGGTTCAGCCAGTCATAATCAGGCCCTGTCGGAAAAGCGGGCTAACAATACCTTGGCTTTTCTGCAAAAAGTCGTTACCAAAAGTTTGCCGCGCGCACAGTGACCGGATTCGGCGAAACTAAAGCAGAACAGGAAGGCTATCGCGACGGTACAGAGGATGAACGGTTCCGCTCGGTGATCGTGTTTGTTTCCGCTGCACCAACCCCACCAGTACCTCCCAAAGATCATGATGTCACTGATGATAAACCCAAGACGCCGCCTGGGCCGAAAGACCGTGTTCTGGTCGTATTATTAGAAAACGGAGGGATTCAAGTTGATGTTGCGGCGATTCTCCTGAAGTTGAAGAAACTTCTCCCCGACGCTGTGGAAAGTTTGATTCCCGATAGCGCCTTAAAACAAGCCGGCGACTACATAAAGGAACAAATCAGAAAGAAAACCGACTCTATTTTGGAGTCCGCGGATTTGTTGCTGAATCGTTTTGACTCGGCAGTGCCTGCTCAGTACAGTAAGGTGATTATTCTCCGAGATGGCTCAGCTAGTTATACTGATTTGACTAAGGCGCTGGTCGATCAAACCAAAGCCAATAAGATTATCGATTTGTTTATTCTTACCCATGGCGGGACTGATTCCATCTCAGTAAGAGGTGGCGTTAATTCCAGCAAAATTGGGGAGATTAAGACAAAACATAACGGCGGTAATCCGCTCAATCTCCGAGCGGTATACATGATGAATTGTGTCGGTTCTTCCCTCAATGATGCCTGGTTGAGGGTCGGGGCTAAAGTGTCCTCAGGAACCATCAAAAACAACTATTTGCCCGAACCCTCCATGTACCTGTTTTGGAATTACTGGAAGGGTGGGCAATCGTTTAAAAGTGCCGTCGAAAATTCCTATAAAACCACGATTGGCATCATGGACGGCATCATCAAGTCCTTGCCGATAATTGGCGAATACCTGGCCAAGCAAATTGACGTCAAGAACCTGGATTTCGTCAAAGACAGCAAACCGGTCATTAAAGGTGACGGTAGCTTGACGATCAAGAGTCCGCGCTAGAACCTCGCGAAAGCTCGATTAGCCAATTCCGACTGAGCGAGGGAATAGGCAAACCGTGCTCCGGTTCCGCCTCATTGTCCTTGAGGCTTAATCGGAGCATTTCTATACGCTTCGACCAAGGTATTGGCCTGGATGCGATTATCAAGACCGTCCGACTTCCTATTCAAACTCCAAAATCGCTTGATCAACCATGAGATTGTCGCCAGGTTGGGCGAGAATCTTGCCGACGTGGCATCACGCTCCGCCCGTAACACATTCTCCATTTTCATGGCTTCTACGATGGCTAAATCCTGCCCGGCTTTGACCGGTTCGCCCTGTTGCACCATCAGCTGAGCCAACAGCCCCGGCATCGGCGAGAGCAGATACTTTGAAGTATCCGGCGGGGCTTTCACCGGCATCAGCTTGAGGAAGTCGGCAGCCTGAGCGGTCATCACCATCAGGTCGGCCTGGGAACCCCAATGGAACAGGCGGTAAATCAGATTGCGCCGCTCTACCTGGATGCACACCTCGGTACCGCTGACGGTTCCTTTGAACAGCGGCTGGCCGAATTGCCAATCGCTGCGTACCGGATAGGTTTCACCGCCGTATTCCACATCATACCCACCGTCGACGGGGCGAATATTGACCGGGTGTTGCTCACGTTCCAGAACCACTACCCACTGATCGTGAACCCGACGTTCGTGACCCTCTAGTTGGCCGCTGATTTTCGCCGCACGGTCCATATAGCGGCGGTGGATGGAAGCCGCCACCACAATCAACAAGGCCGGATCGTCATGGGGAATATCGGCGGGATTGAACCCGTCGGGATATTCCTCGGCGATCATATTGGTGGTGATTCGACCGGTAATAAACCGGGGATGGGTCAGCAGCGCCGCCAGAAAACTGATGTTGTGCGAAACGCCACGAATGTAGAATTCGTTCAGCGCGTCGCGCAAGTGAGCAGTGGCCCTATCCCGGGTGGCGCCGTAGGCGATCAGCTTGGCGATCATCGGGTCGTAGTACATGGACACTTCGCCGCCTTCGTATACGCCGGTATCGACCCGTACCGAGTCGCTTTCCTGGGGCGGCATATAGCGGATCAACCGGCCCGTGGAGGGTAGGAAGTTGCGGAACGGGTCCTCGGCGTAGACGCGGGCTTCTATCGCCCAACCTTTGAGTTGGATGTCGTCCTGGGTAAACGGTAGTTTTTCGCCCGCAGCAACCCGGATCATCCATTCGACCAGATCAAGTCCGGTGATGTACTCAGTGACCGGATGCTCGACCTGCAGGCGGGTGTTCATTTCTAAGAAATAAAAATTGCGCTGGGCATCGACCACGAATTCAACCGTACCCGCCGAAGAATACCCCACCGCACGGGCCAGAGCGCAAGCCTGTTCGCCCATCGCTTGACGGGTGGCCGCATCCAGAAACGGAGAAGGGGCTTCTTCGATGACTTTCTGATGACGGCGTTGTAGCGAGCATTCGCGTTCGCCGAGATACAGCACGTTGCCGTGCTGATCGGCCAGCACCTGAATTTCGATATGGCGGGGTTCTTGAATATATTTTTCGATGAATACCCGGTCATCGCCGAAACTGGATCGCGCTTCGCTAGTGGCGCGTTCGAAGCCTTCTCGGCATTCTTCGTCGTTCCAGGCCAGCCGCATACCCTTACCGCCGCCGCCGGCTGTGGCCTTGAGCATGACCGGATAGCCGATGTTGCGGGCGATGTCCACCGCCTCGCTGGCGTCTTGGATAATAGCCATGTGGCCGGGAATGGTGCTGACCTGGGCCTCTTTCGCCAGTTTCTTGGAGGTGATTTTATCGCCCATCGCCTCAATGGCACCTACTGGCGGGCCGATGAAGGCAATGCCTTGTTGTGCCAGCGCTTCGCAGAACGCCGACCGCTCCGATAAAAAAGCCATAGCCCGGATGTACCGCTTCGGCTCCGGTGTCTTTACACGCTTGCACAATGCGCTCGACTTGCAGATAGCTCTGTGCCGAAGGCGGCGGTCCGATCAGTATCGCTTCGTCGGCCATCTCTACGTGCAACGCGTCTTTGTCCGCCTCTGAGTATACCGCTACCGTCTTAATGCCCATCTTACGCGCGGTTTTGATCACCCGGCAGGCGATTTCACCCCGGTTCGCTATCAGTATCTTTTGAAACATATTAATTGTCCTGAATGTTCGGGTTTCATAAATGCTCGGTCGCTCGCGCTGCCTAATCGCGTCGCGCAGATCGTCACAGTGGGATATTGGAGTGTTTGCGCCACGGCGTTTCCGTTTGCTTTTCGCGTAGCATGGCCAGGGAACGGCAGATGCGCTGGCGGGTGTCGTGCGGCATGATCACGTCGTCGACGAAGCCGCGACTACCGGCGATGAACGGGTTGGCGAATTTTTTCCGATAGTCCTCGGTACGAGCCTCAATTTTTTCCGGGTCGCCCATATCCTGTCGGAAGATGATTTCAACTGCACCTTTGGGGCCCATCACCGCAATTTCGGCGCTGGGCCAGGCAAAGTTGACATCGGCGCGCAGATGCTTGGAACTCATCACCGCGTAAGCCCCGCCGTAAGCTTTACGGGTGATTACGGTGATTTTAGGCACGGTGGCCTCGCCGTAGGCGAAAATCAGCTTGGAGCCGTGCTTGATGATGCCGTTATGTTCCTGGGCGACACCCGGCAGGAAGCCCGGCACATCGACAAAGGTAAGAATCGGGATATTGAAACAATCGCAGAAGCGCACGAACCGCGCTGCCTTGACCGACGATTTGATGTCTAAACAGCCGGCCAGCACCATCGGCTGGTTAGCCACGATACCGACCGGATTGCCCGCCATACGACCGAATCCCACCACGATGTTCTTGGCATAATCGGGCTGAATTTCGAAAAAGTCGGTGTCATCCACCACCTTCAAAATCAGCTCCTTCATGTCGTAGGGCTTGTTGGGGCTGTCCGGCACCAGCGTGTCGAGTGAGAATTCCTGCCGCTCTACCGGGTCCGGAGTCGGCCGGAACGGCGGTTTTTCGCGGTTGTTAGAGGGTAGATAACTCATGAACCGGCGCAGCATCAACATCATTTCCACGCTGTTCTCGAAGTACCGGTCGGCGACCCCGGATTTGGTGGAATGGGTTACCGCACCGCCTAGTTCCTCGGGAGTGACCGCCTCATGGGTAACGGTTTTCACCACTTCGGGGCCGGTCACAAACATGTAGGAGTTGTCTTGCACCATGAAAATAAAATCGGTCATGGCCGGCGAATATACCGCACCACCCGCGCAGGGACCGGCGATCACGGAAATCTGCGGGACCACCCCGGAGGCATTGATATTACGCATAAACACTTCGGTGTAACCGGCCAGCGACGCCACTCCTTCCTGAATCCGCGCCCCGCCGGAGTCGTTCAGACCGATCACCGGTGCGCCTACCCGAACCGCATGGTCCATGATCTTACAGATCTTCTCGGCATGGGCCTCGGACAAGGACCCGCCGAGCACGGTAAAGTCCTGACAGAACACAAACACCAACCGGCCGTTGATAGTGCCGTAACCGGTGACCACTCCATCGCCCGGAATCTTCTGCTCGTCCATCCCGAAATCGTGGCAACGGTGTTCCACGAACATATCCCACTCTTCGAAGCTATCGGTGTCCAGCAGTAATTCGATGCGTTCGCGCGCGGTCAGCTTGCCTTTGGAATGTTGTGAATCAATCCGTTTTTGACCGCCGCCCAGGCGTGCTGCTGCGCGTTTTTCTTCCAATTGAAGGATGATGTCGTGCATTAATTGTTCTCCTGATGAAGCATTGATTTCTTTAATAACAAATACGCCCATCCTCCGCGAAACTTGCTTCCGTGGGGGATGGGCAGGGAAGTCTTGTGTTAGCAGTTCAGCCGCATAGGCATCAGCGGTCGAAATAATCCATCCGGACGACCTCGACGGTGGAAAAGAACATGACCCCTGAATTTTTCTCGAATATCGGTCGGAGTCCTTCCGCAAGCTTGTGGATCGTGCTTTCCGGCCCAACTGCCATAAACAAAACCA
>JAAUQA010000122.1 GCA_012032855.1 Candidatus Competibacteraceae bacterium | reverse complement strand
GCACCGGCGGCTATCTTTATGATAAACAGATTATTTCCGGTTTGCCTGCTTTAGGTTGGACGATCACACTGCATGCGCTAGGCGCGGGATTCCCTCGTCCGGATGTGGCGGAACTGGCCGAGGCAAAGAATGTACTCGGCGGAATTGCCGATCACAGCTTAGTGGTGGTGGATGGGTTGGCTCTGGGTGGGATGCCTGAGCTGATCAACGAACACGCCGATCGGTTGAGGATTGTCGGCTTGATTCATCATCCGTTAGCGGAGGAAACCGGGCTGAAAGCGCGGGAGCGGATGCAGCTCTATCACAGCGAGTGTGCCGCGCTGGCCTCGGTCGCACGGGTTATTGTTACCAGTCCGACCACGGCCCGGACATTGCAACAAGAGTACGCGGTCACGGCAAACCGAATCGGTGTAGTGTTGCCCGGTACTGATCCGGTTCCACAGGCGCGAGGCTCAGATTCTCGATCATTATCGCTACTCTGTGTGGCCAGCTTTACGCCTCGTAAAGGTCACGCGATTCTGCTCGACGCCTTGGCTCAACTGCAGGATCGGTCTTGGCGATTGGTTTGTATTGGTAGCCTGGATCGCGATCTCGCTACCGTCAATTCCGTTTATCAACAGTTGGACGATTTGAATCTACGTGATCGGGTTGAATTAATCGGCGAATTAGAACCCGCCCAGCTCGCCGAGTATTACCAGCGAGCCGATCTGTTCGTACTGCCTTCGTATCTGGAGGGCTATGGCATGGCCTTGGCGGAGGCGTTGGCTAGCGGTCTGCCCATCGTCAGCACGACCGGGGGGGCGATACCCGAAACTGTACCCGCAGACGCCGGTTTAATGGTCCAGCCGGGGGATAGTAAGGCATTGCGGGATGTTTTGGAGCGGCTGATGGATGATGATGAACTGCGCCAACACCTGGCCCAAGGCGCACGAAATGCCGGGCTAGCATTGCCGAGTTGGGAAACGGCGTGTGCTCAGTTCGTGCGGGAATTGGAAAAAACAGCTGCAGAATGAGCGGGTTTTCCAGCGACTGGTTGGCGTTGCGCGAACCTTTGGATGCGGTATCCCGCAATCGGCTATTGCTGGAATCGGTGAAGCGCTGGCGGCGTCACTCGGAGAAGCTCACCATTGCGGATTTGGGCTGCGGGACCGGGTCCAATGTACGTTATCTTGCTCCAAAGCTGGGAGGACAACAGGATTGGTTGCTGATTGATCATGATCTGCATCTATTGACCGCCGCAAGATCTGAATTGACGGTCTGGGCTGAGACTATCGGAGCACAACTGTCCCAGCGAGACGACATAGTCAGCATTGATCATGAAGATTTTTCCTGTCGGATACAATTACAAGCGCTTAATTTGGCAAATGATTTAGCAAGTTTACCACTGGCCGGTGTGCAGTTGGTAACTGCTTCTGCGTTGCTTGATTTGGTCTCGGAAGCCTGGTTGGTGCAACTCGCGGCTCAGTGCAAGCAAGTTGGGGCCGCTGTCCTATTCTTGCTCACTTATGATGGCATGATACGTTGGGAGCCGGCTGATCTCGACGATGAACTGATACGCCAAGCGATCAACCAACATCAAAGGACTGATAAAGGTTTTGGACCGGCTTTGGGTCCACAAGCAGCGCAAGCGGTTGACACTGTGCTTAGCGTACAAGGTTATAAGGTGGAAATGGAACGCAGCGATTGGCAGATCGGCCCTGATTACGTCTTATTGCAGCGCGCGCTGTTAGATGATTGGATTGAAGCAGCTACCCTGATTAATCCTGCCTTACAGGATAGGGTGGTAAACTGGCGACAACGCCGCGAACAGCATCTCACTGCAGCGCGCTCGGTGTTGACGGTTGGACACGTGGATGGCTTCGGCTGGTTGCCTTGAAACAGTTTTTGATCGGTTGGGTGATGCCGACCCTACAGAATTATGGCTAAGTCAGTTTCGGGGGCGGACGCTGGTTCGGCGCGCAGATCGCAGTCAAACAGTATATCCTGACCCATGCGAAATATCCGCACATTCGGTCGGATACTATCCGCCAAGGTCGACACCATCGGTAAACGGATACCGGGCCGTCCTGAGCCAATCACCAACGGGGCCAACGTGATTTGTAGGCGATCCAGTAGGCCGTCCTGAAGAAAATCGGATACAGTGACGCCTCCGCCTTCCACAAAAATTAAATACAGGCCGCGCTCATGCAGCGCATCCAACACAGACGACAACATTAAACGCCGATCACGAGCAGGAATACTTACTACAGGAGCCTGACCGAGCATCTTTTGTGATTTCGCCTTATCCTCAGCGCACAAGAGTATGGTCTGCGCCAATCCATCGTTAAATATTCGATAGTCAGACTGTAACCGAGCCATTGGATCGATCACTACTCGCACGGGGTTATCGCCGGATACTAACCGGGTAGTCAGTTGTGGATCATCGGCCGCCACTGTGCCTGCCCCAACTAGGATGGCATCACACAGTGCGCGTAAACGATGCAGATGAATAATGTTTTCAGGTCCGTTAAGTTGACTGGATTGCCCATTAGCGGTAGCAATATGTCCATCCAAACTTTGCCCCAAATGGCCGACCACCAACGGTTGCTGACCGGCGGCATTCAGCAAGGGCAAATACAGTTCGAACAGCGCCTGCAAAGACGGGCTAAGTACCTGATTGAGTCGCCACCCTTGCTGCTCGTAAACAAGCACCGCCTCTGCCGGCGGCATTTGTACCGGTATGCCTCTAGCGTCCAGTCCGACAGCCCAAGCTGAATCAAGGGCATGCGTTTTTCGCAGCTGATGCATCAGCAAAATCATCTGCCATGCCTGATCTTGGGTCATTCCGCAGATACGAGATGTTGGGTTGGCAGGCATTAGCGATAGTGTCCTTTTGGTTGATTTTCTTTTATATCAGGCCGAATGTCTGAGTATCATAACGGCTCAATATAAGTAAGGCGAAAGGCGTAATAAGTATGAACGAAGCGGATATTAGAGGTTCGGACGACAAAGGCTTGCATTCCGTTCCCGTGTGGGACTGGCCGGTTAGACTTTTTCATTGGGCCGTGGTGGTGCTGGTGGTGGTTTCGGTGGTATCCGGCCGGAGCGGCGGTAATGCTATGGTCTATCATATGTATTCCGGCTATACCCTGTTAGGTTTGGTATTGTTCCGACTGCTGTGGGGTATTTTCGGTAGCACCTATGCCCGCTTTTCCCAGTTCGTGCGTGGCCCCCGGTCCATACTGCATTATGCGAAAACGTTATTCAAACGCACACCCTCTTACACCCTAGGTCACAACCCGCTGGGCGGTTTGATGGTAGTGGTATTGCTACTGGCATTGCTAGTTCAAGCAGGAACCGGCCTGTTTGCGAATGACGATATTTTTATCGAAGGCCCGCTGGCGACACTGGTCAGCAAGGATACCAGCGACTGGCTCACTGGCATCCACGAAATCAATATCAACCTGCTGTTCGTTTTGATCGGACTGCACGTGTTGGCGGTGCTCTACTATTTGCTTTACAAGCGCGAGAACTTGATTGCGCCCATGGTTAATGGAAACAAGGCCGTCCCGCAGGGTGTAGCGGAGACGGCCATTTTTCCCAGCGTGTGGCGTGCAGTGGTTTTAGGCGGGCTTATTGGCTGCGGTGTTTATTTAATAGTCACTCAAATTTAACAATTGGAATAACCCGTCAATATGAAAATAAACGATCAGGTTTCTTTAACGCATCCAGCGCAAACCACCTATATCCCCATCGTCAGCTCGGCAACTCAGGAATGTGCAAAGGCGATAGGATTTACCGGTGCGGAGTCGCAGCGTATTTGCCTGGCATTGGAAGAAGCGGTGCTGAACGCCATCGAATTTGGGTATGGTGGGCCGCAGGATACCTTGACCATCGCCTTGTCTCGGACTTCTTTGGGGTTACAAATCGTGCTCCATTCGCGTGGCTTGCCATTGGAAATGGAAGAACTTCCCAAGTACGATCCGCAGCGGGCCAAGGAACACCAGGACATCACCGGGCTGGGGATGCTAGTCATACAGGAAATGATGGATCGTGTTTCGTCCGCGCTGTTGGAAAATGGGCTAAGGGAGCTACGTTTGCTGAAACTGCTGCCAGAGACGCCGGTCGGTGAACAGGCGGACCAGATAGAAAAGCCCGCCGCCCCGTCACAACCACAGTCCGTGCCGCTCAACTACACGGTGCGCCTGACCAAGCCTGAGGAAGCGGAAACCATTTCCCGTCTCGCTCTGGAAGCCCACGGGTCGGTGATGTTCCGAGAACATATCTACTACCCCAACCGGGTGAAACAAATGATCGAAGCAGGCGAAATCATCTCCGCTGTCGCCGTAACCGGCGACGATGAGGTGATAGGGCATGTTGCGTCCGTGCCCCCGTACCCCGGCGCACGAGTAGAAGAACTGACCTACGCGTTCGTCAACGGACGTTACCGCAGCCAAGGCTGCGCCTCGGATATCAGCCAATTTCTGATAGACAATGCCGTCGAGCGAGGCGTATATGCCTTGCAGGCGTTAGCGGTTACCAATCATGTGTTTTCGCAGCGCGCCACGCTGCGCGAGCGTTTTTTCGAGTGCGGTCTGCTGCTGGCGACCAGTCCTGCCTCGCGCCACTGGCGCGAAGAGGATCAGGACAAGCCCGGACGGATAGGCAATTTGGTCTTCGTCAGGTATATCCAGTCAGTCGAAGAGACCCCTTTGTACGCCCCGCCCCGCCACAAGACCATGATTGAACGTATATACCGCAACATGGGTAACCCTTTGCGTCTGCTGGATGCGCCGGAAGCGCCCGAACTTGACGAGAAATCGGAGATTCATACCACCACCGATTTCAAGGAAGGCTGGTGTTTAATCGATGTTCAGCACTACGGTGCCGATGCTGACTTGCAGGTACTCGCCCAACTGCACCGTGCCTGGGCTCAGAGTATCCCGGCGATTCAACTCATGCTGCCGTTAACTCACCCTGCTGCGCCATTTATGACTGAGCAGTTCGAGGCTATGGGCTTTTTCTTCGCCGGGGTGTGTGCCGGGTCAGACTACGGCGAGAAATTGTTGCTGCAATCCATCTACGATGTGGACCCCGGTTACGACTCGATCCAGGTGTATTCCGATTTCGGTCGGGAAATCAAGGAGTACGTTCAAGCTTGCGATCCGACCCGGAGGTGATGGGCAGTTTTGCTGCAGATGCTGATTGTTGAGTAGTCAAAAAAGCCGTGGCGCGCCACGGCTTTTTCACTTTGAATTAACTCGCTCAGATTTAATCTTTTTCGCGGAAATCGTCATGACACGCTTTGCAGCTCTTCGCTACTTCACCGATTTGGGCTTTAACTGCACCTTCATCGCCGCTCTCAGCGGTTTCGGCTAACTTGCCGGCTTCGGTACCCATATTCTCCATCAGGCTTTTAAATTGATCAAAATCCTGCCAAATTTCAGGCTTGGCGCCGGTTTTCATTTTATCTCCCTTATCGGTACCCGGTCCGAACCCTTCCAGGGGTAGTGTCGCGAGGAACTCTAATCGCTCGGCGTTGCGTTTAACTACCTCGGCATCGTAAGGGACTTCCCCTTTTACCATGCCCCCCAAGGGTGCGATATTCCACTTATACAATTGAAAAACCGATTGACGGTATTGAATCGCATCGTCGGGTTTGACCTCAGCGACGGCGCTACCAATCAGGCCGCCGGCCAAAAGCGTTGCAATTACGGCTTGTTTTACCAATTTCATCATTACTCCTCCCTCAATTGGGTAGTTGGTTTTGTGCCGTTTATCAGACCATTGGATGTCATGCTTGTTCGCGGCTTTGGTCAAATCAGTTAGTGGAAGCCAAACCAAGCGATCTCTACCCGCTTGCCTCGCCGCTTGGACTCGTCAATCCCATCCTTCTTCATCCGCAGGTGGTCTGCTTCGCTTAATATAAAATACGCAACACAACTGTTCAACTGAGTGGTGCTCATTCACGTAAGGGAATGGCGATCTTCACATAACTTCCTGCACCGATCATGCTCTTGATCTGTAGGCGGCCACCGTGTTGCTCGATTATCGCCTTGGCCAGCGTCAGGCCCACTCCGGTGCGCTGTTCCCGCCCTGATCTGACCGGGCTCAAGGTGATCTCTTGATTCACCGGATGCGGATCTTGGCCACGACCTTGGTTAGCGATCTCAATCAATAACTCTTTGTCCTCGGCGATTTCAATTGATGCGCGGATGCCCAATTTACCGCCGCGTTCTGGTAGTGAAGAGAGCCCATTGCGTACTAAGGCGCTGAGGACCTCCCGCAGTTTGAGCCGGTCTACCACGACTTCGCCCACCTCAGGTGCGATGGTGATTTCGAAACTGACCGAGCGGCGGGCCAACTCGTCCTGAAAACGCATTAACACGTCGTGCAGCAATGTGACGACATCGGTGCTTGCTAGATTGAGGTCCAGTGGAAAACCAAACTCCGTGATGCGGGTCAGGACTTGTGAAAGTATGTTCAACTGCTCTAACACGCCCTCCAGTTGCTGATCTTCAGATGTTCCATGAACAATGCCCTGAGTAGCGCTTTTTTTGAATTGCAGGAGGCGTGCGCGGATACGTGATACCAGTTTATGCAACAACAATCGAGATGGGGTTGTCTTCAGAGCTTGCCCATCAAGCAGGCTTTGCACCTTGAATTCACCGGTCATGGAGGTTTCGACCATCTGTTCACGCGCAGCAATTGTTTTTAGCAGCTGATCGAATGCACGGTTGATCGCTCCCAATTCATCAGCGCGCGAATCTTCAGCCGAGCGTTGCCGGAAATCGCCGCGGGAGGCATCGCGCATAGCCTGTTCAAGCCGCTGCAAGGGGGTAAACAAATCAGCGGAAAGATAGGCACGCAACAACAGGATCAGCGACAGGGTACAGAATGCTGCGATGAGCGGAATCGCTTGCGCGGTGTGCAAGGTTTTTTCAAGTTGGGCGAGAAGCACCTCGCGGAATTTGACATCCGAAGCGACTGCTTGGGTTGTCAATTCCTCGAAGGCGAAAAAGCCGGTTTGGTCCAATTCCCGTTCCATAAATTCAATGGCGGCGCGTCGTTGCCCGGCTTTCTCAAGAGCGAATACCTCTTCAGCATCGTTCAGTAATTGCCTATACACGGCGCGCACAGCGGCTACCTGCCGGCGCTCCTCTTGGTTATGGGCCAGTTCGGTCCATTGCGCAAAATCCCTTTCCAAAGGTTTGAGTAGGGCTTCAAATTCCTGCCGGGCATCGAGATCACCCTCGGTAACGGCATCAGCGACCTCCTTAAAAGCGCGGAAAGCCTCTGCGCGCACATTTTGCAACAACAAACTGCGCTGATAATGGCTATTAAGTTGCTCCTGTGCGGTTTGCCAGTGCCATGCCAACCAAAAGGTTATCCCAGCCAGCACTATCGCCAGCAAGGCCAGTCCCCCGAACACAGTTAATAACTTCTGCCGAAGATTCATCAAGTATTCCCCAAACTTAGACCAATCCAACGCCAATAGCCGTAGTAGAAGGCGATGATCAGCGCCATATGGATGGGTAACAACACCGAGCTTAAACGTAATAGATCGGCTGGTTGATAGGTTTCACCGTCCAAACCTTGATACATCAGCAAGGCTTTCGAGCTGACGGGAAAAGTCAGGCAGTAGTCCATACCTACGGTGCTGATAAACACGACAGTGACCGGATCGAGTTGCAGGCTTGCCGCTAAATACAACACAGCCGGTGTTAAAGCCACAGCGCGTGCGGCGTGAGACGTCATGTAAATATGTGAAGTGAGGGTTATGAACGACAGCGACAACAAAATGAATAAGTAGGATTCGGTCGTCCTGATCCCGCTTATAGCGAATACATGCTCAATAATCCAGTCGGCTGCGCCCGATTCGATAAGAGATCGGCCCAATACCAACGCCGCCCCGACAAAGATAATCAAATCCCAGGACACCGCTTTGATGCCATTCTTCCAGGGTAAGACGCCGATGCCCGGCAGAGTCAGCAGCAACGCCCCGGCCATGGTCACAATCGCTATGTCGAAGCCATGCCAATGTTCCGTCAGCCATAAACACACCATCAGAACGATGATAAGCAAGGTTTTCCATTCGACTTGCGAGATTCGGGTTTTGGCCTGCACGGGCATTTGTAAGGCCTGATCGCCGTGAGCCTTGTCTAAAAACAAATAAAGTATCAGCCAGCAGGACACGCCACTGGCGACAATCGCTAGTGGCAACCCGAATAGC
>JAAUQA010000121.1 GCA_012032855.1 Candidatus Competibacteraceae bacterium | reverse complement strand
AGAGCTGTGCTTCCAGTGCCAAATAGCCGGCAAAATCCTTAACCGGCGCATGTTCAGTAAATTCGCCATCCAGCACGGTTTCATGCCAAGCACTTAAATCCGGGCGGCTTTCGAGATACCCAATTAATCCGGCAATGAGTACGATAAGGCCCCCGACCAAGCTATAGGCGAAGGCTTTAAACGCGGATTTGAGGAGTCGAACCGATAGATGTCGCATGATACTTATCTGTTTTCAGGGGGTTAACCATATATTCGGCCATCTGGAAGCGTTTTTCGTGCAGGCCAGGGTAGTCATCCTGTAGTATTTTTGGGTCAATCCTATGGGTAAAAGCCATGTGATATAATGGTTGGTCATAAATATATAGAAACTAATTCCTTTTGGTTTTAACCAACCATTGCTAAGGTAATAACCGAAATTTTTTAAGGGTATCAAGCTGGGTTAATACTAAACGAGACCAACAACTATGACTCAGGTAGCGGCGTTGACAGACAGTTATTCAGGTGCGGATGTTCCGCAGATCGATTTACAACACACTAATCGATCGCTGGAATCCATGCGCGCCGAGCAGCGTGTCGCCTGGGCCTTAGAGAACTTTCCCGGTCATATTGTCTTATCTTCCAGCTTCGGTGCGCAAGCGGCCGTATCGCTGCATATGGTTACCCGGCAACAACCCGATATACCGGTCGTATTAATCGACACCGGTTATCTGTTCCCGGAAACCTATGAGTTCATCGAAGATTTAACCGAGCGGTTGAGTCTTAACCTCAAGATCTACCGCGCGCGCTTGACGCCAGTGGAACAAGAGGCCCGCTACGGCAAGCTGTGGGAACAGGGCTTGGAAGGCATAGAACTGTACAATCGGCTCAACAAGGTCGAGCCTATGCAACAGGCTCTGGAAGATCTCAACGTATACGCCTGGATTGCCGGATTACGCCGGCAACAATCGCAAAGCCGCCGTGACATGGATTTTGTGATGCAGCGTAACGGTCGTTACAAGATCCATCCGATTCTCGATTGGACCGATCGCGATGTGTACCGCTATCTGACCCAACACCAGCTGCCTTATCATCCACTTTGGCATGAAGGTTATGTCTCCATCGGCGATACCCACACGACGCATCGTCTAGCAGACGGCATGAGCGAGGAAGATACTCGCTTTTTCGGTCTGAAGCGCGAATGCGGTCTGCACGAACACGTGTGATCTCTCGGCTGGCAGCTCTTACTGCCGGCCAGTCTAGCATTGCCCCACCCCGAATTCCCTTACCCTACCCGTCGTGGGTTGCCCGGTGGATCGTGTTATAGTTGGCCAAACACCACCCTGTATGTTGTTTCATCGTTATGGCCAAATCAATCGAATTCCGCAAAGATATCAAGCAAGGACGGCAATACGATCCCCGCCAACAGTTTGCGCTGAGCACCATAGAGAGCGAGGTTCGTTACGATCCCCTAACGGGCAACAGCGGTCGCCTTTGTCACTTCGTATTCAGCACCATACCGCCTGCCGATCTGGATGGCTTGATCGCACCAACTGCCGCGCAATGTCCGTTCTGCCCGGACAAAGTGGTCAGTGTGACGCCGCGCTTCCCCGAAGATCTTATACCGGAAGGGCGTTTGCAACGCGGGGCAGCCACTCTATTCCCGAATCTGTTTCCCTATGACGATATTTCTGCGGTAGCCGCTCTGTCGGCTGAGCATTTTCACCCTATGGGCGATATGCCGGTGCAGATAATCGAAGATGGCTTGGTGCTTGCCCGCGATTTTTTCCGCCGTCTCGAAGCGGACTCCATTACAACAGTACCCACTTACGGCATCGTGACCTGGAATTACATGCCGCCCTCGGGAGCCAGTCAGGTTCATCCTCATTTGCAGGTGATTTACACCACCACGCCCGGCAACGGCATGCGCCGAGAGTTGGCGGCGGAAACGGTCTATCGTCAGCAGTACGGACGCACTTACCTGGAGGATTTACTGGCGACAGAAGAAGCGGAAGGTGAGCGGTGGATCGGGACCAGCGGCGCCGTTCAGTGGCTAGTTCCGTTCGTGCCAACCGGCTTGCTGGGCGATTGTGTCGCGGTGTTTCCCGGTCGCTCTACGTTAGCTGCCGTAACTGATTCGGATATCAGTGATTTTGCTCGTGGACTTAGGCAAGTATTGAGCTATTTTGCCAGCCGTGGGTTATGGAGCTTCAACATGACCTTTTTTCCCGATAGGGCTGGTGCGGATGCGAAGACGCATTGGCTGAACGCCCGCCTAGTGCCGCGCTTTTATCTGAACCCGCAGTTGCATGTCTCCGATGTGGCCTATCTGCAACTGCTGATGGACGAACGGATGAGCATGGTGTATCCGGAACAAAACGGCAACCGATTTGCGCAACGCGGGCTTTTAGCCGAGGTCAACGAGGTCAACGGCTACGATGGGCAAGGGTGTCAAGGATTCTGCGGGTTTCTATCGGCTTGATACCCCAAGCATTGAGGTTGAGGCGCATTTACGATTTGATCGCGGCACCTTAGTGTTGGAAGGCAGTCCGTTGTTGCCAGCTGCTTGCGAACCATTCTTTCACTACGACCCGCGGGTGGATGCTTATCGGGCTCCCGCTTATTGTTATCCGCGGATCATTAGCGCTTTGAAAACCTCCCTGGCTCGCAACCAAGCACCCCGCTATCAGCGGCACCAATTCATTTCCGATTTACCAGTCGAACCTTACCCACATCAACAAGAAGCATTGGGTTGCTGGCAGGCAGCCAGAGGACAAGGCGTAGTGGTACTGCCCACTGGAGCGGGCAAAACTTTGGTGGGAGTGCTGGCGTTGTGTTGGGCCGGACGTGATAGCTTAATCCTGGTACCCACCCTGGATTTGATGCATCAATGGTATGCGCTAATGCGCGTAGCGTTTCCGCAGCAAACCATTGGTCTGGTAGGTGGTGGGTATCACGAAATCACACCGTTGACCATCGCCACTTATGATTCAGCGTCGCGGCATATGGAGCGATTAGGCAATCGCTTCGGCGTTTGGTATTTGACGAGGTCCATCATCTGCCGTCGGAATTTTACCGTAGCAT
Source organism: Candidatus Competibacteraceae bacterium (assembly GCA_012032855.1). Next base: position 5,155 of record JAAUQA010000121.1, on the reverse strand, counting down.
CGCCGAGGACTCGTTGGCTCCTTATCGTCTGGGCCTGACCGCCACGCTGGAGCGCAGCGACGGTAAACACGCGGATTTGGCAGCACTGGTGGGACCGACGGTTTATCAAAAACACCCTGAGGAGCTGGTAGGAGATGTGTTGGCTGCTTTTCAAATCCGGCCCATTCTGGTCGAACTTTCCCAAGAGGAACGGAATACCTATGAACGCGCTTTGGAGGAACGCAATCAATTTTTGCATTCCCAGCGCATCGGGTTGGGTTCGTTGCAAGGGTGGAATCGGTTCGTGATGTGCTCCGCGCGCACCGCTGAAGGCCGCCGGGCCATGCAGGCTCATCAACAGGCGCGTCGTATCGCGCTGGCCACACCTGCCAAGCTTCGCGCATTGGGAGATATATTGGCTAAACATCCCGGTGAAAAACCGTAATCTTCACCGAGGACAACATCACTGCCTACGAAGTGTCGCAGCGCTTTTTGATTCCCTGTTTGACTCATCAAACTCAAGTCAAGGAGCGCCAAGCCATGTTGGAAGCCTTTAAGAACGGCACTTACAAGGCGCTGGTCACCAGCAAAGTGTTGAACGAAGGCGTGGATGTACCGGATGCCTCCATCGGCGTGATTTTATCCGGGAGTGGCTCGACGCGGGAGTTTATACAGCGTCTGGGCCGTATTCTGAGACGTGGTGAGCTCAAGCAGGCGATTTTGTATGAGTTGGTATCGCGCGAGACCGCGAGGAACGCACCTCGGAACGACGGCGGCAAACGTTGCGGGCGGATACGACGGTGGGAGCAACATTGCCTTTGTTTCCCCAGACAGATAATGCCGATTAGCGGTCCACGCTAGCGATCAATTCCCAAGACGATAGTACTCATGTGCTCGTTCTTTCCGCATGCCAACGCCAAGCGGTATCGACAATATGAGCTAACTGCGAGTGTTTGGGTTGCCACTGCAGTACGTCCATCCCGCGCCGGGCATCGGCTACCAGGATCGCCGGATCACCAGAGCGGCGCGCTGTTTCCCGAACCGGCACCGGCTTGCCGCTCACCTTAGCAACCGTATCGACCACTTCTCTAACGGAATAACCCTGTCCTGTTCCTAAATTAAAGGAAGCGCTCGCATCACCCTGCTGTAGATAATCCAAGGCTTTAACATGGGCATCGGCCAGATCGGTGACATGAATGTAATCGCGGATCGCCGTGCCGTCTGCGGTGGGATAATCGGTCCCGAATAATTCCAGGGTCGGCCCCCGATCCAGCGCAGCTAGGATAGCCAAGGGAATCAAATGGGTTTCCGGCGCATGCTCTTCGCCAAGTTCCCCGTCCGGATCCGCGCCTGCGGCGTTGAAGTAACGCAAGGCCGCGTAGCGTAACCCATGTGCTGCCTCGAAATCCTGCAGCATCCGTTCGATCATGAGTTTGGATGCGCCGTAAGGATTAATCGGGTGTTGGGGATGATTCTCACCGATCGGTACGTGTTGCGGCGTACCGTAGGTGGCGCAAGTGCTGGAAAAAATAAACTGCCCAATACCGTGATCGCGCACCGCTTCCAGCAACGTCAGCGTACCGGCCACATTGTTGCGGTAATATTTGCCCGGATTACTGACTGATTCACCGACATAGGCATACGCAGCGAAATGCATCACAGCGATGGGTTGGTAACGGGTGATCACTGTATCCAGCCTGTGGCGGTCGGCAATATCCCCTTGCTCCAAGGGTCCCCAGCGAACCGCCCAAGGATGACCATAGACCATATTATCAAAGGTAACCGGCTGATAACCGGCTTGCGCCAAAGCCTTGCACGCGTGACTGCCGATATACCCCGCACCGCCGGTGACTAATACACACTGATTATGCATTGCGCCACTCAACGCCCTATGCCGCTGTATTCAAACCCTTCCGCTCTGAGGTGCCCGGGATCATATTGATTGCGGCCATCGAATATAACGGGGCGTTTCATCAGTTTCTTCATCGCTTGAAAATCCGGATGGCGGAACGGCTTCCACTCGGTGACCAGAATCATCGCATCGACATCGCGCAATGCGTCGTATTGATGATCAGCGAACTGAAGCTGTCCGCTGGACAACCAATCCTGCGGTAACTCTTGGCTGGCCGTTCCCATAGCCACCGGATCGTAAGCGTTCACTTGCGCTCCGGCACTGATTAGACTCTGCAACAACACTTGGGCCGGCGCTTCACGCATATCGTCGGTGCCCGGTTTAAAGGCCAACCCCCAAACTCCAAATCGATAGCCGGTCAAATCGGTTCCGAAACGGTGACTGATTTTTTCAAACAGACGATGCTTTTGTCGTTCGTTGCGCGCTTCGACCGCATGCAAAAGTTGGGGCTCGAATCCGCGACTCTCTGCGGTATGGATTAATGCTTTGACGTCTTTGGGAAAACAAGACCCACCGTACCCACAGCCCGGATAAATGAAGGAATAGCCGATCCGTGAATCGGAACCGATCCCCAGGCGCACATTTTCGACATCCACCGCCATACGCTCACATAGATTGGCAATCTCATTCATAAAAGAAATCTTGGTGGCCAGCATGGCATTGGCAGCGTATTTGGTCATTTCCGCATCCCGGATACCCATGAACAAGACCCGTTGATGATTGCGATTGAAGGGCGCGTAAAGCTCTTGCATCAACTCCCGAGCACGGCCGGTATCGACGCCGACGACAACCCGGTCGGGTCGCATGAAATCGTCTACAGCTCCACCTTCCTTCAAAAATTCCGGATTACTGACCACATCGAACTCCATGGTCACGTTGCGTTGATTGAGTTGTTCCTGGATTGCGGAACGCACTTGTTCGGCGGTGCCGACAGGAACCGTGGATTTATCGACAACCAACGCATAGCGGTCGAGGTGTTGACCGATTTCACTAGCGACGGCTAATACATGCTGCAAATCCGCAGAGCCGTCTTCTCCGGGAGGCGTTCCTACCGCGATGAAGTAGATATTAGAGTCGACCATTGCCTGCGCCAAGGACGTGGTGAATTGCAAACGTCCAGCCTGGTAATTCTCTGTAACGATAGTGTCTAAACCCGGTTCATAAATGGGCAAGATGCCTTGCTTCAATCCGGTAATTTTTTTTTCGTCCAAGTCAACGCAAGTCACGGTGTTGCCCATTTCTGCAAAGCAAGCACCCGTAACCAAACCTACATAGCCTGTTCCGACAACGGTTAAGTTCATGATGCGAATCGATCCTATGATGAATTAAATGAAAAATATTAAGAGTAGATCCCCGGCCATATTATATCGTCATAGACGGGCTAGGCAGTCTATATCTAGACCTCATCAAATGGATTCACTGCATTTTCCGGTGGAATTGTCCGGGTTGGCGATGGAACCGCTTGCGCAGTCGAGCGATGGTGCATTTTACGGTGATGGGGCTTGCGCTGATGCTCGGCCTTTTCCATTTGATGGCGGTGGAAAAAAACTGCCGCTAAAAAAGCAAAAAAAACGGCATTGGCGGGGATGTGTAAATTGAAATCCACAAAACTGTGCAACCCCATCAACAACAGGCTGATTCCTGCTCCCACCTGGACAAAGCGGAAAATGGACCAACCCCCCCCCTGCCAAACCACCGACCACTGACGCAGGTAGGACACCAGGAACACCGCCAACACTATAGCCATGACTATCCCGCCCTCAATTAACCACTCCAAATAATCGTTATGCGCCCGATCAATGATCCCATCAAACTGCATATCCGGCGGATAAAACCGCCAAAAAAGGTGAGTAAATGTGCCATTCCCGCTCCCTAACGGGAAAAATTCCCCCATAGCCCGCATGGCCCCGGAAAAGATTTGCCACCGCATATCAACCAAGGGATCAACGGTAAACCGCGTCAAGATCGGCGCAAGGCCGATCAGCGCAGCCAGCCCAACGCCCACTGCAGTGAATGTGCCCATTAAACCGTATACGTTGGTTCCGCCTAGGCGACGGGAAAAAGCTACCGTACATAGCAAAATGCCCAACATAGCTAGGGCGACACCTGAACGTGATCGGGTAAAAATCAATCCCAATAACAGCGCAATACAAATGGCACCGTAAATAGCCGCTTGATTGAAGCGCGGAACGGTCAATCCAGCCAATCGCTGACGCCAAGTACGGCGACGGTTGTGTCGTCGCCGCTGTGAATGCCCCACCGTAGCTGCCAACAGGGCCAGCCCGATCGGCAATGCCATTTCCAATAAGCCGGCCAAGTGATTGCGGTTGATATAGGTTCCAAAAGCGCTGCCAGCCATATACGGATTGCCTAAACGGAATGGGCTATCCGGAACGTCGCCGTACTGGATGAGTCCAAGTAACGCTTGAAATGTGGCGATGCCCAGAAAAACGAACACCAGTTTTTGTAAATCCCGGGTCGGCAAGCCGATCCCTACCAGAAACACCATTATCGGGGGCAACAAGGCAAGGAGCGCTTGTTCGGTCGCTGAAGGGACAAGAGAAACAGCGCGTGATGAGATTACACTGGGATCATCAAGAGCGCCCAATGCCTGCGCATAAAAAGCCCGCCCTGGCAACGTGGACCAAAACTCAAACGACAGCGGTAGGAGTTGTACAACAGGCAGTAATAACAGTCCTAGCAACGCCCATTGCAACGGTGGAGTAAGATGTTCTCTAAATCTTGGTCGCCGGACAATGTAAAGTAATAACCCCACCGCCGCTAGCTCCAAAACTAACAATGGCAATGGGAGATTCGCTCCCCAGAACAGAGGGGCGAAAATCAGCAGCGCAGTCATTGCAACCCATGCGCTGCTGGTTTCATGCATAGATGTTGGAGAATCCTCCGTCAAGGTCAACGGCAACTAGCGGATATGAGCCAGTTAGGGTCGGGAAGGTGAGGCGATCGGACCATCGCCGTCATCGTCATCACCGACAGTAATCAAAATCACCCCCCACGATACCGCCGACGATGACCGGACGACCGGCAACCCGGCGCCTATCCCTATGGCGGGAGTAACGCTGCTTGCGCCAAGCGCTCCGGTTTCTGTCAACATCAAGGCGGCCAACGCGCACTCTTTGCCGTCCTGGACGATGAGCTGACTGTTTTCCTCCATAATTACCTTGCAAGGATAGATAACCTGGGCTTGGTCACCACCACTCGCAACGACGCTGTCGTTAACGCACAAATCAATTTGTCCTCCGC
>JAAUQA010000120.1 GCA_012032855.1 Candidatus Competibacteraceae bacterium | reverse complement strand
TTTCAATCTTTGTTGTCATGGTAGCCCAAGCTTTTCCTGTGTGGGCCGCGATTCCCGCCACACCGGTAATGACGTTGTACATATTCAACGGGGCTCTCGATATACCCTATTACGGTGTCGAATCATTTGTCAGATCAGGTGCTTCGTCACCAGCCGGTACATTGGCTCAGGGCACTTCAGTCATTCCTTGCCTCGTGCTAAGTAACGGACTTCCGTTAACGGACGGTAAAGGCACCCCGTATGTCGGCTTCCAGATCGTCGTGGATTCCCGCCAGGCTGACCGGAACGCTACGGAGACATTCAAGCGCACTGTCCAACAACGTAACGCCATGATGGTCAAGAATCATCACTGTGAGCCCGGCGTCAGACATGTGCTCAATGTGCGAAATTTATATGCCTTGGAGAAAGCCCCGTCTTTCGATCCTCCCGCTGGCGGCAAAGAAACGCCATTCAAGCACGCGGCGAGTTGGATCAAATCGTGCGGACCTTCCATAATTCTTCGTATTGCGCCAATGCCAATCAGCGTCTTATCGGTCGCCGTGGCGCACTGGAACGCGCTTGGGAACAATTCATCGGTGCCAGCCGCAATCGCTGGTCAGGCCAATCGTTAAACAACGCGAAACATCTTGACTACACCTTGCGCACGGCCATCTTCGAGGCACATTTGGATCGAGGTTGCAATGCCTATGGGGCTTGCGAACGCAATATCATCGCACTCTCTATCCGCAATCGCGGCCGCGAGTCCTGTGCCGGTCGCCAAGGTTGCCGGTTTAATGGGGACTTTCAAGGCGTCTCATCAAAAGTCTCGCAATACAATATTTGGGATGAGTTTTTGACCCAAATTTCCGGGCTAACCTCTTGTTTCCTGCGCGATGATCTGGCTAGCGGCAATCACAACAGCGCTGACTATTACAACAAGCTGCAACCATCTATGCGCAGAATCTCGTTGACGTACAGCGGATTTTGTTCGGCACCGACCAGGATCTCAGAGCGCTCTTTCCCAATAACTCGTTGGCAGACGTGAAAAATCTGCGCCATTACTATCATGCGCCGGCGATGGGTAAATGTTTTCCCAATCATGAGCGGGTTGAGTACATGTCCGGCGCAGTGGCTCGCAGAGGGAACGATTTTGCGTTGATCGCCAACACTCGTATACGCGTTGATCAACGCACCGACGGCGGTTATTTATTCCGTGATTTCGACTTTGAGGAAGAGCCGGATCAAGATGTCGTCCAAATCGTTGATCGCTATCCGGGCTTCGTTGTGGACGGCAGAAAAGTATCTTTGAAAGCTGCTTCCGGCTGTTATCCCTATGGCATTCCACGGGGTTGTGGTTTCCAACGCATTGGCCGTTATCGCAAAGTCCCGTTTTGGTTGAACGCGGGGAAATCACTGGAACTGACCTGCCGCGTGACCGATCAAGGAGAAAACTGTCAGGGTAGCGGCACGCTGATAACGGCGCGCGTAGGCGGTATTTGCGATGCCGAAATGCGACCGGTGGCCGGAGTTAAATAGGTGTGCCTCGAACCAAACCGATCGCGTCGCCGCTCTGGGAGCCACACGCTATTTTCAACTATCGATTGAGAACACCATGACGGGCTCCCAGATCGCTCAGCATATTGCCCGCAACATTGAACGAGTGATGCAAAGCCAAGCTGCTGCGATTCGCCTGTTGATCGCCGCTTGCGCCAGTGGTGGACATGTTCTGCTGGAAGACGTGCCCGGCACCGGCAAAACCACCTTGGCAAAAGCTTTTGCTCGCAGCCTGGATCTGCAATTTCAACGAATCCAATTCACTCCGGATTTACTGCCTTCGGATATTCTCGGCGTCTCCATTTTCGATCAGCAAAGCCGGCAGTTCCATTTGCACAAAGGCCCGATCTTCACTGATATTCTGCTCGCCGATGAAATCAATCGAGCCTCACCCAGAACACAGTCAGCCCTGTTGGAAGCGATGGCCGAACGGCAAGTAACCTTGGAACGGGAAATCCATCCCTTACGCGAGTTTTTCCTGGTCGTCGCCACCCAGAACCCGATTGAATTTCACGGTACCTATCCGTTGCCCGAAGCGCAAATGGACCGCTTTGCGTTGCGATTCAGCCTGGGTTACGTTGCGCCCGAACAGGAAGTCGCGATTCTGGCGCAACAGGCGCTATCGCACCCACTTGATGCATTGCAATCTTGTGCCACGACCGAGGATATTCACTCGTTGCGCCAAGCTGCCCAACAAGTTCGGGTTAGCGATGAACTGAAGCGGTACATCGTGGACATCGTTGCTGCTACCCGCCAAGCCGAGGGGGTGCAACTTGGGGCAGGACCCAGGGCGTCAATCGCCTTGATGAAAACAGCGCAAGCGCTGGCGTTGTTTGACGATATAGAGTTCGTCACACCCGAACACATACAGGAACTTACCATACCCTGTATTGCTCACCGCTTGGCCCTGGACCCGCAAGCGCGGTTTGCCGGCCAAACCGCGGATGATGTAGTACGAGAGATTGTTAAAACCGTACCAGTACCGATTTAGCAAAAGGACCGATGACTAACCCGCCGCTTAGCTTGTAGTCGGCGGGTAGTATTTGTCGCATTTTTAGTATCTGTAACGTTGGGCTTCACGTCCCTTCATGTTGCCCACAACACCGCCCATAGCCCCACCAACCAGGGCGCCTACGCCAGCATCGCCACCTGCGATAGCGCTAATCCCGGCGCCAGCCGCTGCCCCAATCGCTGCACCACTCAGGGTGCCTTGCTGTTCAGGTGTCATATTCGTGCAACCCACACTAACCGCCAAAACAAAAATGCCCAGTGCATAAGTCATCGCTTTCATGAGTCTATATCCTCTTTATGAATTATTTAGCAGTAACATTGGGCAGGGCTAGTTCAAACCAGATCACTTCTATAACCGGTCGTTTTAACTGATCTGAATTTTGCCCATAGTAAGCGTCGATGGCTTCCATAGCAGTAACAATGGTGTATTCATCTAACCCTTTGACTAAGGTCGGAACGAGACTATTCTCAATAACTTCCTGACTTGGATTTTCGCCTTGCGCTTCCTGTTCAGCCTCAAGCATGGTAGCCATCCCAAACAAAAACGCTCTCTTCTGTGCCACCGTCGATTCGGTCCAATGTTCACCGGTAAGAATCGGCAACTCAGTAGCCTGTGCGGTTGTTACAGCAGCAAGCAATACCCAACACAAGCTGGTTAAAATACACAGTTTAGTCAATGGCTTCATTGTCAAATATTCCTCATCCAGGGGTTGAAAACCGATTCATTTTAAGGGAAATCAATTCTACCCCAACGGTGAGCACTATTTCACCAAATCGTGATATGTTTCGTGTTTATGGTTACCTGAACCGTCATTTCTTCGAATAAACCTTCATGTAAGGTGACTCTAATGACCATCGTCGCCGCTATCCAAATGGCCTCCGGGCCACACGTCGAAGCTAATCTGCTGGAAGCCGAACGCCTAATCGCTAAAGCCGCTGAAAGCGGAGCTCGGTTGATCGTATTGCCGGAAAATTTTGCGCAAATGAGCCGCGAGTCGGATAAGCTCGCTATTCGAGAAAAGCCGGGAGATGGGCCGTTACAGAGTTTTTTGTCCCGGCAAGCCGCTCGCCACCAGGTTTGGTTGGTTGGCGGTACTATCCCGCTCTGGGGCGAAGCCGAAGATAAGGTACGGGCCGCTTGTCTGTTTTTCGACGCACACGGCCAACTCGCTGCACGTTACGATAAAATGCATTTATTCGATGTGCATATTGAGGAAAGCCAGGAAAGTTACCGGGAATCGGCCACTATCGAACCCGGTCATGAGCCGGTAGTGGTGGAAACCCCATTTGGTCGGTTAGGATTAACGGTTTGCTACGATTTGCGCTTTCCCGAGCTATTCCGTGCCCTGTTGGATCAGGGTATGGAAATCCTGGTGTTACCGGCTGCCTTTACTGCGGTCACCGGCAAAGCCCATTGGGAAGTGCTGCTGCGCGCCCGCGCCATCGAAAACCAATGCTATGTGATCGCTTCAGCGCAAGGAGGTTATCACGTTACCGGTCGGGAAACCCACGGTCACAGCATGATCATCGACCCCTGGGGCAGCGTTCTGGAATGTCTTGCTAAAGGGCCGGGGGTGGTATCGGCTGAGGTAGAACGGGAGCGCATGGCTAGCATTCGACGTTCATTCCCGGCTATTCATCACCGCCATCCCGCCTTGCATTCTGAACCGAGGAAAATTGACGGGGTCACTACTCCATAATCTCCTCAACCCATTGGGAAACCGAACTGTACCCATGAGCAACGCACTCGATATTGCCCGCCGTCAGATCCTCGCCCCCGCCGGTTTAGGCGAAGATGAGTTGAATCAAGCCTTGAGTCATCTGCTGGATCACGCCATTGATGGCGGGGATCTGTATTTTCAGTTAAGCCGCCATGAGTCCTGGTTTCTGGAAGACAGCCACGTTAAACAAGCCAGTCATAATATTGATCAGGGCGTCGGCGTAAGAGCGATTAGCGGTGAAAAACCGGATCGGCCTATTCCGATGAGATCGTTTTACCAGCTTTGCTGGAGGCCTCCAAAGCCGCGCGAGCCATCGCCCGCAGCGGCGGCGATGGTCGCTTACAAGTGCGGCAAGCAACGCAAAGAAATGCTTTGTATGAACCGCTTGATCCGCTGGAAACGCTAACGGCTCCGGAAAAAGTTCGGTTGTTAGAACAGGTGGATGCGGAAGCCCGCCGCCAAGATCCGCGAGTCAGTCAAGTCATGGTGAGTATGGCGGCTGTGCATGACGTGATTTTGATCGCCGACAGCGCCGGCATGCTGGCGGGTGATGTCCGTCCCTTGGTGCGTTTGAACGTTAGCGTGATCGTGGAACAAGATGGCCGCCGCGAACAGGGTAGCAGCGGGGGTGGCGCACGCTTGGGCTACGGCTATTTCATTGACCAGGAACGGGCACTTGGGTATGCGCGGGAGGCGGTGCGCCAAGCGCTGGTGAATCTTGAAGCGGTGGCTGCTCCAGCAGGCACCATGACCGTCGTACTGGGACCGGGTTGGCCCGGTGTGTTATTGCATGAGGCAATCGGGCATGGTTTGGAAGGGGATTTTAACCGGAAAGGCACTTCTGCTTTCGCGGGTCGTATGGGAGAACGGGTAGCCTCAGAACTGTGTACCGTGGTCGATGACGGCACCTTAGCGAATCGGCGTGGATCCCTCAATATCGATGATGAAGGCACCCCGACACAAAATACCGTATTGATCGAAAACGGGATTCTAACCGGCTATATCCAAGATAAACTCAACGCCCGCTTGATGGGCAAAGCGCCTACCGGTAACGGGCGGCGGCAATCTTATGCGCATTTACCGCTGCCTCGTATGACCAATACCTACATGTTGGCCGGTCCTCACGATCCGAGTGAGATCATCGCCTCGGTAGATAAGGGTTTATACGCGGTCAATTTCGGCGGAGGTCAGGTAGACATCACCTCGGGCAAGTTCGTGTTTTCCGCCAGCGAAGCCTATTTAATCGAAAACGGCAAACTGACTCGCCCCGTCAAGGGAGCCACCTTGATCGGTAACGGTCCTGATGTGTTAACTCGGGTATCGATGGTGGGCAATGATCTTGAGTTGGATGCTGGAGTAGGCACGTGCGGCAAAGAAGGGCAGAGCGTTCCCGTTGGAGTGGGCCAACCGACCTTGCGAGTGGATGGCTTGACGGTGGGCGGAACGCACGCTTAGGCGGTTTTCTGGAAAAACCATGTAAGCGGTGTGGGCGTTCTGGCGCCGAATCTGCGTAAGCAAATTTGGTGACAGGTTGCCACGTCCGAGTGAGCCGACAGGCGAACGACTTCAACTGAATCTTAAGCGCCTGCCCCGATCTGATTGATAAATCCATAAACCAAAAGATTCCACATAATTATCGATACCCCGGCAATAAGCTCCATTCTTCTAGGCATTCCAAGTGGACGTACCAATCGGTCCAGGTAATGTTGTATCCATCCATCCTCGAAGGATACCTCGCCAGCTTGAAACCTGAGCTTTTGCTCAAGTGGCGTCAACGGGCACGTCCAGTGCGCAATATTTACAATAGAAGACCACGCCACCACGGGAATATGTACTATCGCTATACGAACGTCGATTAGAGCGACGAAACCTCCAAATACCGCAAATAGAACAAAAGCCGCATGTAAGATGAGAGTCGCATCGGCCGCTAGAGAAAGGTGCTTCGAATCCACGTTAGTGCCTAACGCCTACAGCAGAGGCAAACCGGAGCGTAGCGAAGGTTTGTCCTGCTGGCTGTACTTGTTAGGTGCATTTAAATTCCACTGCACGGTGAAACTGCAGATATTGCCTGCTACCTGCTTTTAGATTGATACGAGGCCATTGATCGATGGCGCATCTCTTCCTATCGCTTTCTGCGAGGAGAGATGAAACAGAAACGGAGCCATCATCTTCGAAAGTGATTAAGCCTTGGTCAAAAAGACGATCGATTAACGCAGACAAAAGTATTCCATTACAAGGGTCTAATCGTTCAGCGTTTGTGCATTTTTTCCAAGGCTTTATGTGTGACGCTATGAGCAACTGTTCGTTTTCTATGCCTGTTATTGGACAACGACCTCCATACCCCTCGATAAGACTTTTTCTAAATTGCCCTTGCCCAATTCTTGCGGTGCGAATGTATTCCTTCTCTGTTTCGTTTAGTGAGACAGTAATTTCTGGGAGCTCTTGCCCAAGGTGCTTTTCACTAGAATCGAAAATGAGGGATTCTGAATCGACATTGCGATCAATGCAGATTCTTATCCGTTTTTGAGCATTTCCACCTTTCTTTGCATCAGGGGCTCGATGCATAAGGGAAATCACTCGCTGAACCTCTTTGCGGAATGACTCAATATCGATACCAGAGAGATCGATAGGGTAAGGAACACTTAGTTCTGCTGTGCGATCCGCAATAGGGATGTTAGCGACTTTCGTAGAATCCAGAACGACTTTGGTTATATTTGCCTTCGACTCTTCGAGCCTCTGAAGCAATACCGAAAGCAACTTGTTGTATTCAGGGTTTCTTCGCGGGATACCTTTTGTAGGATTACCGCCGCCGCTACTCTCAATAACTATGCACTGATTGCCTTCCAGCACATCCATGCTGCATTCGGCATCAATTGCATGATTTTCCGTATCAAGTATGTTCATGGCTCTTGCAGCACCTAACGACCAAGCTAACCACACACTTGAAGTCACCGTCAAGTTCGCTACAGCGTGCGCCATACGAGCAACCACCGAGCTTTCCGGCGTCCGGTTTAGAGCCTTGTTATGCCTTGACTGCTTAGTTGATTAGAAATCTCTATATCTTTCTTAAGCAATGCATTAACTACTTGATTTAATGAAAATCTTCCTCCTTTTTCTTTTAATCTCTCAATGAAATATTCTTTGACTTCCTTATCAAGGTATATTGGTATATCTAGTTCTTCAATCGGCCGATAGAACTTGCCTTGTTCTGCGTCACTAAAATCATATTCATCTTTCATTTTGGACACCTTCTTTGATATTCTGTGCTTTCGTTTTTCGTCGCTTTTCGCGCACTAATAATTCTGACTAATTCTATGCCATCTTGATCTTTGAATGTATGCACTACAACTAGCACAACCTCATTCATTGATTTTCCAAGTAGCAACCATCTATCTTCGTCCTCCTCTGAGTGCTCATTATCATACTTATTCAGGGCGTATGGATCTGCAAATACATATGAGGCTTGCTCAAATGTAATTCCGTGCTGCTGGAAATTGATCTTTTCTTTTTTTGGATCCCACTCAAATTTCATTCTTTGTATTTCCTGGGCGGATCACTGAACTTGAACTATGAGGCATAACGCTCAGCCCACCGAGCAAATTTGCTGGCGGCATTTTTTGCCGCGCAGCGCAAAAATGGTGACAGTAAAATTTGTCCGGTGCAGCTGCTTGTTATGGTGCAGCACCACAATGTGTCTTCCTTAGTCTCCAGTGCGCTATTCGCGGACGGAAAAAGCGTGGTCTGTCGCCAGTTACTCATTGCAATTCGAACTCACCTGGCGTCCAGGTCTTGTCGAACCAGCTCTTCCCGGGTCCATACAGGCGTAGCAGCACACTCCAGCCCCTGCCTGGGACGGTCTGGACCCAATTCTTTTCATGCCCCTTGGGGGCCGTCGGACCGAACCAGACATCCACCGAACCATCAGCATTGATGACGATGTCTTTGTTCTTGCTGCCTATGCTTGGGAACTGCTGGTCGGTCTGCAGCATCGAGCGGGTCTGGTTGTCATACACGACGAAGG
>JAAUQA010000119.1 GCA_012032855.1 Candidatus Competibacteraceae bacterium | reverse complement strand
AAGACAGAGAGGAGGGCATCAATATAGACGACGCGTGCAATCGAAAGATGTAGAGATTGGAAGCCACTGTATTGGCCACCACAATATACTCTTCCCCCGCAATGCAAATCTGCGCACTGGAAGCATTGTCCAAAATGGGATCAAAGTGATGGTGATTGTTGGTAGTGCTGCTGGTGTTGGTGGTGTTGGTAGTAGTGGTGGTGGTGGATGTGCTGGTTGTTTGGAGTGTTGCAAGTCGTCGTATGGTGCGATGAATTTTTCGTCGGGATTTCCAAACTCCTTGAATGGAAGAAGCAATGGGAAGCGGTCTATCGATAGCCCCCATCATGGCATTATTAGAATAATGACCACCACCGGGAAAATCATGGCGTGGATTATTGTTGGAGGGGGGCGGGTTACTGTTGTGGTTGTTGTTGTTGTTGTTGTTGTTGGGAGGGTAAAAGCAGAGCCCACCTGAGCGAGTGCAGCAAAGCTGAATATTCTGAGGGATTCTGGTGCTATTTCTCCGAGCGTTAAGCCGATTGGTGTCGCGAAAATTCCGGCGATTCCGAAAATTAGCGTCGGCCGGGCTAACAGGAGCTTGCTTCTAATCGCAGCAATTGCTCCTAACAGTGCGGTTGCTCCCACGACCAACATGGATATTGGAACGGCGTCGGCCATCTCCATTCCGACGATGAACAGTAACAGAGGAATGGCGAACAGCGAACCACCGCTTCCGGTCAGACCAAGGGAAAAACCGACCAATATGCCGGAAGTCAGGGCGAGAATTGTCGCTTGCATCTCTGCTTACAAAAAGATGAGGTGGTCAATTAAAAACGGACACTGAGTTAAGCGGCCTTGGCCAACCGAGCATTCTTTTCAAAGTTATCCGGGCTTTGGTAACCGAGGTAGAATGCAAGCGATGGCGGTTATAAAACAGGGTGATACGCAATGTTCGATTTTTCGGTGTCCACTATAGTTCTTGCCCGGTGTGGGGTTTCGGGCTTCCGCAAAACGTTTTTTGGATAATACACGCTATGCTGCTTGAGCGAGACCGTTTTCTGGTTGTTTAGGTGTCGGTAGTTGGATGATAACTGTGGGTATGTCCGTTCTGTTGATTGACAGCATCGAATAAGTATCAGGCTTCGTAGCGCATAAGTGGCGGAGCTTATTAATCGGAAATATCTTATTCAAAGCAGGCAAACATGAGATTGATTAGCAATTCAGAAAAACAGCCGCCTTATTGCTGTTTATTTACATACCTTAAACATTAAATACATTGTAAATTAAGTTTATTTACGCGCTATAAATAGCTATTCTGTTCCCAAACTGACTGGGACAGAAGCGATGAAAAAACAGCATATCACGCTCAGCGCAACGGATCGTGAGGTACTCACGATACTCCTCAAGAAAGGCCATTTGGGTGTCAAGCAATACAAACGGGCCACGGGCTTACTGGAATTAGATCGGGGCAAGAGCCTGACCGCGGTTGCCGCGACGTTAGGGGTCAGTTACGTCACGGTCAGTAGTTGGCGTGATGGGTATCGCCGCGAGGGCGTGACGGTGTTGTACGATAAGCCGCGGTCGGGCCGTCCGATTGAGATTGATGGTAGCCAACGGGCGAAGATTACCGCGCTGGCGTGCAGCGAAGCACCCGCAGGCCATGCCCGCTGGGATTTGCGACTGCTGGCGGATAAAGCGGTGGAATTGGGCTACTGTGCGCATCTATCGCATACCCAGGCCAGGACGATACTGAAAAAAACGCTCTCCAACCGCACCTGAAGCGCACCTGGTGCATCGGCACGCTCAATGGCGCGTTTATCGCGCAGATGGAGCACCTACTTTGGCTGTACGGGTTACCTTATGATCCGACCGAGCCGGTGGTGTGTTTTGATGAGCGGCCCTGTTTTTTGATCGGTGACGGCGTGGAGCCTCTAGCGATGCAATCGGGTCAGGTGCGCCGCGAACACTATGCCTATGCAAAGCACGGTTCCTGCGCACTGCTCGCCGCCATCGAACCACTGACTGGGAAACGCTTTGGGCAAGTTTACCCGCAGCGCACCAAACGGGAGTATGCGTTATTTTGCCAAGCCCTGGCTGCCCGTTATCCTGAAGCGGTTAAAATTCATCTCGTCCAGGATAATCTCAATACCCACAACAACAGCGCTTTTTATGAGCACTTGCCGGCCAATCAAGCCTTTGCGCTGGCCCAGCGCTTGGTCTTTCACTACACCCCCAAGTCAGCCAGTTGGCTCAACATGATTGAGATTGAGTTCTCCGCCTTGGCACGGGGCTGCTTACACCGACGCATTCCCACCTTGGCACAACTAGCGCATGAAGTATTGGCGCTCATCGCAGAGCGCAACGCGCAGCAGATCAAAATCCACTGGCAGTTCTCCATCGACCGTGCCCGCCATAAGCTGAATCGCCACTATGTGCGCCTTCATCCCGATAATGCAAACCTAGTATGTCATGATACTTAATTTACAGTGTACTTAAACCGCTGGCATTAACCTTAACGCGCAAATCGTTGGCATACACTCGATACGGTTTTGCCTTAAGCCGGGTGCCAATCGCAATGACTATATTGGTAACAATCAGATTATGCCTAGGACTTGCCCCACCCATTAAGAATATCTCACCATTGAAAAACTGGTGCTTTTCCGGATGGGTCCGCTCTAAAGCCAAATAATCTTCGGTGCTTAATTTAGGGCTGGTCTGGCTAGCCATTTCGTAATCCTCTAGTTACGATGCACTGTCGCCATTGTGCCATAAAAATGTGAGCTGCTTTCCGTGGCTGAAACTATCGGTAGGGATGGCCATTTATTGGGGACTTCACATATGATCAGTTTCTTGTCCCGCTACGCTCGGAACTGCCGATGCAGTGTAGTGGCGATACTGTTGTTTTCGATTCAACCCACAGAGAGCCTTATGAGCGCTGAAACGACTACGCTGGAAATCGAACCACAAGGTCCTGCCAAAGCCGCCATTATCTGGCTGCACGGTTTAGGCGCCGACGCCCGTGATTTCGAACCCATTGTCCCGCATCTACAAATACCGCCCGAATTAGGATTACGCTTTGTCTTCCCTAATGCGCCGATTCGCCCAGTCACTGTCAACGGCGGGATGGAGATGCGTGCCTGGTACGACATTCTCGGCATGGATATACCGCGTGTCGAGGACCCGGCCGGTGTACGCGAATCCGAGCAGATCCTGATGGACCTGATTGAGCGGGAAAAAGCACGGGGCATTCCCGCCAATCGGATCATTCTGGCCGGGTTCTCCCAAGGCGGCGCCATCGCCCTGTACACCGGTTTGCGCTACGCGGAACCCTTGGCCGGCATCCTGGCGTTATCTTGTTATATTCCGCTGGCTAAAACGCTGGAAGCTGAACGTCATGCGGCTAATCAGAACATTCCCATTTTTCTGGCGCACGGGCGTTATGATGATGTCATTCCGATTCATTACGGTCGCATGACCGCAGAGCAGTTGGTATCGCTCGGCTATCAACTGCAACGACACGAGTATGACATGGGCCACGAGGTCAATCTGGAAGAGATTCAAGCCGTGGCGAAGTGGTTGCAGAGCGTGTTGAAAGAAAAAGGCGCTTAACCGTTGCGACCCGAAACCGGTTACCATAACCCGAGAACTTTCCACCAAGCTCCGCCAATCAGCACCCAAATAAGGATGTTGATGACGCTGATGGCACCACCCAGTCCCCACCAGACCCCCATAGAGACATACCCTGACCCAAACAGTACAGGCGCAGGACCGGCGGCGTAGTGGGTGATACTGGCGAACAGGTTGCTGAAGAAGGCAAGCACCAGTGCAGCCAAAACCGGCGGGGTACCGACGGCAATCGCAACGGTTAGAAACGATGCGTACATGGCGCTAATGTGGGCTGTTTGGCTGGCAAACAGATAATGACTGTAGAAGTAAACGATACCTAAGATCAGAAACGCCGTAGTCCATTCGATACCGCTAACTTGTGCGCCTACAATCTCTCCAAACCAGGGGATGAAACCTAATTTGTTGAGAAACGTGGCCATCATGACCAATGATGCGAACCAGACCAAGGTATCCCAGGCTCCCTTTTCATTGAGAATATCTTGCCAACTGAGCGCGCCGCTCAATAACAGCACACTAAAACCGACCAGGGCGGCGGTTGTGCTGTGAACGCCCAACAGATCGCCAAAAATCCATAACACCAGCAACAGAAAAAACACGCCCAAGGTCACCCATTCGGCGGACTTCATCTTACCCATTTCATTGAGTTTTTCGCTGGCCATTTGGCTGGCGGCGGGGGTTTCCTTGATTTTTGGAGGATAAACCATGTAGATAAACCAGGGAATGACCAGAAGACTAATAACGCCTGGCACCAGAGCGGCCAACGCCCAGCTTCCCCAATTCAGCTTAACGCCTAGATCACCTGCCAGCTGAGCCGCCAGCGGATTGGCCGCCATAGCCGTCATGAACATCGCGCTGGTAATGACAGTCACTTGGTAGGAGTTTTTGATCAGGAATGCACCTATATCGCGGCTCGTTCCATCATCCGGTGCGCTACCGTAGGCCATGGCAACCGACCGTACCAAAGGGTAAACCACGCCGCCGGCGCGGGCGGTATTACTAGGCATAGCCGGGGCTAGCACCAAATCTGTCGCTGCCATGCCATAGGCCAAGCCGAGACTCTTTCTGCCTAGCTTACGCATAAACATATAACCAACCCGAGCGCCTAACCCCGTTTTGATAAAGGCGCGCGAAACAAAAAATGCGACGGCGATAAGCCAGACCACGGTGTTACCGAACCCACTTAACGCGTCAGCAATGGTCAACGTACCCGTTAGCGCGGTGGCGCAAATTCCAATGATGGCAACTGCCCCCATAGGCAGAGGCTTGGCGATGATGCCGACGATGGTGGCGATGAATATCGCCAATAGCTGCCAAGCTTTTTGATCAACCCCTTCCGGCGGCGGAATGAACCAGATGACAGCGCCAACTAATACCGTGATGATAAGCGGTATCAACTTCGCCGGCATCAGGCTTTCATCTTTTAGGGATTTTTCAGCGGCGGGGGTTGCTGACTGTGCGGTATTTGCCATAGAAACCTCGCTTGGAATTGTGGGTCAAGAGACTGCCCTGCGGCGTTTACGAGGAACACTTCAGAATGCCCATATACAGAATATGGGCATTCTGGATGGATTGCTAGGTTCCCGGCCCCGGAAACGGCAAGTTAGCTGATAGGGCGATAAAATATGGCGCAACGTTTACCGTTGAAGACAAGCAGCGCAGGCGTGGGTTGGACCGAAAAATTCACCTAATGAGGTGAATATAGATACCTACCGCATCGGTGGCATGGGCGGCATCCCACCACCACCACGGGAAACGCCCCTGTAGGCCACGCATCATTTTGGCGAGACCGCCTTTTTTCATCATCTTTTGGGCTTGCTCGAACTGCTTGAGCAATTTGTTGACTTCCTGGATTTGCGTGCCGGAGCCGTTGGCAATGCGGCGTTTGCGCGAGCCTTTAATGATATTGGGAAAACGCCGTTCCTGAGGAGTCATGGCGTTGATAATGGCCACTAGGCGCTTAACCTGTTTATCGTCCGCCTGTTGCTTAACCGCCTTCGGCAATTCCGCTACGCCCGGCATCTTTTCCAATAAGCTGGCCAGCCCACCCATGCTGAGCATCTGTTCCATTTGGACGCGAAAATCTTCCAGATCGAAGCCCTTGCCTTTTTTCATTTTTGCGGCAAGTTTCTCGGTCTTTTCCCGATCCACCTTGCGTTCCATTTCTTCCACCAAACTGAGTACATCGCCCATGCCCAAAATGCGCGAAGCCACTCGCTCCGGGTGGAAGGGTTCCAACGCGGCGACTTTCTCGCCTATGCCCAAGAACTTGATAGGTTTGCCGGTAATGTAACGGATCGATAGAGCAGCGCCCCCACGTGCGTCGCCATCGGTTTTCGTGAGCACCACGCCGGTCAACGGCAGCGCTTCGTCGAAAGCTTTGGCGGTATTGGCGGCATCCTGACCGGTCATGCTGTCCACCACAAACAGGGTCTCTACCGGGTTCAGTTGACTGTGAATGACCTTGATCTCGGCCATCATGTCTTCATCTATATGCAAGCGACCGGCGGTATCGACGATCAGCACATCCATCATCTTCTGACGGGCTTGTTCTTGGGCTACACGCGCAATGTCAACCGGTGGTTGACTGGGTTCGCTGGGGTGGAATTCCACGCCGACTTGTCCCGCTAAGGTTTCTAATTGCGCGATAGCTGCCGGTCGGTAGACGTCGCAACTGGTCACTAACACTTTCTTCTTTTTGCTTTCCTTAAGCCAGCGCGCTAGCTTGGCCACGGTGGTCGTTTTGCCCGATCCCTGCAGCCCGGCGAGCAACACCACGGCGGGTGGCTGAGCACGTAGATTAAGCTCTTCGTTGGCTTCTCCCATGAGCTTGACTAATTCTTCCTTGACGATTTTGACTAATACCTGGCCGGGAGTCAGGCTTTGCATGACTTCCCCGACCCACTGCGCGGTCCCGCACATCGTTGATAAATGCCCGCACTACTGGTAATGCGACGTCCGCTTCCAGCAGCGCCATCCGCACTTCCCGCAAAGCGTCCTTGATATTGGTTTCGGTCAAACGTCCTTGCCCCCGCAAATCTTTCAGGGTTCGCAGTAAGCGGTCGCTTAGATTCTCAAACATGGCATTAATCCTGATTCAATATCGTTAGAAATCGTGTCAAGGCGGCATGATTACAGCAACGCGGTTCTTAAAATGATCACGCATCAAGCAGAAAAAACCGATCGGGCTGCGGAAAACGCTTACAGACTTTGCCAGAATAGACACATGCAAGCTAGCCAGTGCTACCTTAGGATTGCACACTGTTAATTCCTCTGGCTACGGAAAGGGGTGGGTTTTATGCACATCATTGCATTGGGCGGTTTGGCGGCACTGATCTATATCGTCACTGGCGGTTTGCTGGGGATGCGTTTGTCGCGAGCCGGTTTGGGGCAGATCTGGGGCAAAACCGGCTTATTGGCGCTCGGTTGGTGCGCAGTATTACTACATGCATTTTTTTATTTCCAGGTTTACTCCATACTGATGGCATTCAATTTAGGTTTTTTCAATGCCTTATCGCTCATGGGTTGTCTGGTAGCAGTCGTGTTATTGCTAACGGCCATGGTTCGTCCAGTGGAGAGCCTTGGGATTATCCTATTACCCTTCAGCGCATTCACCGTGCTCATGGGACTGTTCTTTTCTTCGGAACGCATTGTCGCCGATACTACTCAGTGGCCGCTGGAAGTCCATATTCTAATCTCTATTCTCGCCTATTCCATCCTCACCTTGGCGGCTGTTCAGGCCATTTTGCTGGCTATTCAAGACCGCCGTCTGCGCAATCGCCAACCCGGCGGGTTTGTGCGCGGTATTCCGCCGCTCATCACGATGGAGACCCTGCTGTTTCAAATGATCGGCATCGGTTTCGTGTTGCTCGGCTCGCGCTACTCAGCGGTTTGCTGTTCTTGGAAGACATCTTTGCGCAACATTTGGTGCATAAAACCGTGCTGTCCATCGCGGCATGGGTGGTATTCGGGATTCTCTTGTGGGGACGCTGTCGGTTCGGCTGGCGTGGGCGCACCGCTATTGGCTGGACGCTGAGTGGATTTGTTACCCTGGCATTGGCCTATTTCGGCAGCAAATTGGTGTTGGAACTGGTTTTGCAACGATAAATTAGCCGGCTTGACAGTCTGGCTTGAATACTCTTAAAAGGAAATCATGGAATCGTGGCTAATAGTCCTCGTTGAGGTGCTCTGTTTTTGAACGACATTCCCCTGGGTGTTTTATTCGCCATACTGGTCATTTTAATCGGTCTTTCCGCTTTTTTTTCCAGTTCTGAAACCGGGTTGATGGCGTTGAATCGCTATCGGCTGCGGCATCAGGCCAAAAAGGGCCAGAGCGCCGCGCAACGGGTCAGCAAGCTGCTAGCGCGACCCGATCGGCTGATCGGGCTTATCTTGCTGGGCAATAATTTTGTCAATATTCTGGCCTCTTCTATCGCCACGGTGATTGCTATTCGCTTGCTGGACGATGCCGGTATCCCCATAGCCGCTCTGGTATTGACCCTGGTGTTATTGATTTTTGGCGAGGTCGCCCCCAAAACCTTGGCCGCATTGCATCCAGAGCGTATCGCCTATCCCGCCTCGCTCATTTTGGCGCCTTTGTTGAAGTTGTTTTATCCCCTGGTTTGGGCAGTCAATGGGATTGCCAACACGCTGCTGAAGCTCTTCGGAGTGACCAACGCCGATCCAGCGCAACAG
>JAAUQA010000118.1 GCA_012032855.1 Candidatus Competibacteraceae bacterium | reverse complement strand
CTTGATCGACGATGTGCCGACTCGTTTTGGCGATTACAGTCCCAGCAATTTCCGCGACGTTTATCATGGCACACTGAGTGTGCGCGAGGCGCTACAAGACTCTTTGAACATCCCTGCCGTGGCGTTTTGGAGCGCTGGGCCAGGGCGGGTCGCCGCGCGTCTGCACCGTAGCGGCATACCCTTATACTGGCGTAACACGCAAGTCAGACCGGGATTACCGATGGTGCTGGGCGGCGTGGGTTCGACCTTAGACGGTTTAGTGACGATGTACCTGGCCATCGCCAACGGCGGTGAAGCGAAGCCCTTGCGATTCAGCGCAACCGATAACAGTGGCTCCTCCCAACCGCTGTTAAGCGCAGCGGCCAGCTGGTATCTCACCCGTATTTTGGAGCAGGCTCCGCCGCCGGGCGCTGTCGTTGCCGCCGATCATCTCCATCGGCGCGCCGGATCGCGCACAAAACAGGGACGTCCTACGGATTCCGCGATGCCTGGGCATTGGGGTTCGATCAGAATTATACCGCGGTGTTTGGGTAGGACGGGCGGACGGTTCTCCGAATCCCGGTTATTTTGGCCGCAACACTGCCGCGCCGCTGTTGTTTCGAGTTTTCGAATTGTTACCTGATTCCGGCGTGCAAACGCCTTCCGAACTTCCCGAAGGCGTATTGCTGGCTAGTCATAGCGAATTACCCGAGCGCTTGCGTTATTTCCGGACGCATTCGGAATCCCTGCAAACTACACCGCTCAAGATCGACTTTCCCGTCGCGGGTTCGCAAGTCGAATTGAAATCCCGTGCCGATCGGCTGGAGGATTTACCACTGGTCGCTAGCGGCGGTCGACGACCGTTGCGCTGGCTGGTCAACGGTAAACCGCTGCGTTCTTCGCCGCACCGCCGCAGCACCGCTTGGCAGCCGGATGGCGCAGGCTCGACACGCATCACGGTGATGGACAAAATGGGCCGGGTAAGCAGCGTGGACGTTTGGATCAAACCGGCAGATGGCATCTAGCCCTATCATAGGAAATACACGCATGTTCAAATATCTCATGGGTTTGTTGAGCTTGGCGCTGCTATCACTAGCTCAAGCCGAGGACAAACCCGCCTACTGGGAACTCGGTCTGGGGTTTACCGGCATTGCTTTCCCGGATTACCTCGGTTCCAAAGAACGCAACTATTGGTTATTGCCGTTTCCCTACTTCGTCTATCGCAGCGAGCATTTGGAAGTGGATCGGGACGCGGTGACCGGGGAATTGTTTGATAGTCCGCGCTGGGAACTGGACATCAGCCTGAGCGGCTCTCTGCCGGTGAGCAGCGACGATAATGATCTGCGGCGAGGCATGCCGGACCTGGATCCCATACTCGAAATCGGTCCGGTGCTCAAATATCAGCTGTACGCCCTGTCTGCTAATAAAGGCCGTTTTTTACTAGAATTACCGATTCGGGCGGCGATTGCCAGCGATTTTACTAGAATAGAAGATGTAGGCTGGCAGAGTAATCCTCGGCTGCGCTACGAACAGGAACGATTCGGAACCAACAGTAACTGGAGTCTGGATGTGACGCTGGGGCCGCTGTACGGAACCGGACGTTATCACGATTACTTTTATAGTGTCGATTCGCGATTCGCGACCCCGAACCGACCGGCATTCGAAGCAGATGGTGGATTCGGGGGATGGCGGTTCGCGGTGGGCTTTTCCCGCCGGGTAGGGGATTTGTGGTACGGAGGATTTGTGCGTTATTTCGATTTATCTTCAACTGAATTCGCTGACAGTCCGCTGGTGGAAACCCACCATACCGTAGTCGGCGGTTTTGCGATTGCTTGGATCCTCGCACAATCGGATCGCCGCAATCCGCGATGAAAGACCGTCGCTGGCTCATCTACGGCGCTAACGGCTACACCGGCGAACTCATCGCGCGCGAAGCTTGGAAACGTGGCTTGGACCCCGTGTTGGCCGGTCGCTCCGAGGCCAAATTATTGCCCTTGGCGCGCGAGTTGGATTGCGAATGCCGGTTTTTTGCGCTGGATGATCCCACCCTCAGCGTGCGGCATTTACGCGACATTCACCTGGTATTGAATTGTGCCGGTCCCTTTTCTGCCACCAGCGCTCCCCTTTTGGAAGCCTGTTTATTGAGCAAGACGCACTATTTGGATATTACCGGGGAAATCGATGTTTTCGAATATGCTTACGAACAACACGAACTAGCCCGTAATGCCGGGATTGTGCTGTGCCCCGGAGTGGGTTTCGATGTGCTCGCGACCGATTGCGTGGCCGCGTGTTTGAAAGCTGCGTTACCGGATGCCGATCAAACTGGCTTTGGGATTCGACTCCACGTCCAAACTGAGTCCGGGCACAGCGAAAACGGTCATCGAAGGGCTGGCGCAGGGTGGAAAAATCCGCCGCGATGGGAAAATCGTAACCGTTCCTTTAGCCTATGCTACCCGCCGCATCGATTTCGGCATCGGCGAGAAAGACGCTTTGACCATTCCCTGGGGTGATATTGCCAGCGGCTACCGCACGACCGGTATCGCCAATATCGAAACCTATATCCCCAGCTCGTCATCCATGCTGAAGATTTTAAAAAGCCTGAACTATCTACGCCCATTATTGGGGTGGCGGTGGGTGCAGGGCATGTTACAACAACAACTGGGAAAACGCCTAAGAGGGCCGGATGAAGAACACCGTCAACAACGTCCCGCGTTTGTCTGGGGCGAGGTGCGTAATGCAGCAGGCGTCACCAAGACGGCCCGCATCCGCACCGCCAACGGTTATGATGTCACTGTGTTCGGGGCATTAGCTGTGGTTGAGCGGTTAGCCCACGAACCCCCGCCGGGCGGTAGTTATACGCCGTCTCAATTGATGGGCGACGAGTTTATCGCCACCTTGCCGGACTCCAGTGAGTTGCTGATCGGCTGAGACGCCGTTATTGATGAATCCAATTGATCTTGCCTTAGCCTTACTGGCTAATACCGCCTGGGCGTTCAATTTCATTGCCGGTAAATCCGGGCTGGAACATTTCTCCCCGTTACTGTTTACCGCACTTCGGTTCAGCCTCTTGTTGGTTCTGTTGCTGCCTTTCCTACGTTGGATACCCGGTCAGATGAAAGGCGTTCTAGGCGTGGGAGTTGTTTTGGGCATCTTTCATTTCGGGCTGATTTTCGCCGGTTTGGCGGCCGCCGGCGATGTGTCATCAATCGCCATTGCGGCGCAACTGTATGTGCCGTTTTCAGCCATCTTGGCCGTGCTGTTTTTACGCGAAACCTTGGGCTGGCGACGCATCGTGGGCATTGCTTGCGCGTTTTGCGGGGTCATGGTGATCGGTTTCGATCCCATTGTGTTCAATCATCCGGATGCGCTGTTTTTCACTATCTCCGCGGCCTTGGTGATGGCCATTGCTACCATCATGATGCGTCGTTTGCAGGGGGTCAGTGTGTTCACCCTGCAAGCTTGGATCGCGTTGATCGCCACTCCCAGCATGATGTTGCTGTCGTTGCTATTGGAGCAGAATCAATTAGCTGTGTTGCGGTCGGCAACCTGGTTGGATTACGCCATGCCCGCTTACTCCGCCATCGGTGCTTCTCTGGTTGGGCATGGGATCGTCTACTATTTATTGGGGCGCCATCCGGTCAGCGTAACCGCCCCACTAATGCTCCTCACCCCGGTATTAGCGGTTTTTTTCGGAGTTGTAATCTGGGGCGACACCTTGACCTGGAAGCTGATGTTGGGTGGTGCCATGACGCTTGCCGGAGTCGCCGTAATCACCATTCGAGCACCTCAGCAAGCGTTAGCTCTCGCCAGCAAACCGGCGCAACCCTAAGCCCATCCGTTAAACCTGTGCCAGGTTGCCTTTGCGCTCTAACCACACTTTACGATCCGCTGAGCGTTTCTTAGCCAGCAGCATATCCAACAGCGCGCTGGTGTCGTCATCCGGTTCAGTGGTCAATTGCACTAAACGACGGGTGGTCGGGTCCATAGTGGTTTCCCGCAGTTGCAGGGCATTCATCTCGCCCAGCCCTTTGAAGCGGGTCACCGATACCTTGCCTTTTTTCTTGTCGGCGATAATTCGATCCAGAATGCCTTGTTTTCCGCCTCATCTAACGCGTAAAACACCTCTTTACCGACATCAACACGAAACAAAGGGGGCATGGCCACATACACATGGCCGGCAGCGACCAAAGGCTGAAAATGTTGGACGAACAGCGCACACAACAGGGTGGCGATGTGTAAACCGTCGGAATCCGCGTCAGCCAGAATGCAGATTTTGCCATAGCGCAAGCCGTCGAACCGTTCAGAACCGGGGTCTACCCCTATAGCGACGGCAATATCATGAATCGCCTGCGAAGCTAACACCTGGGCCGAGTCGACTTCCCAAGTATTAAGAATTTTTGCCCCGCAACGGCATGACTGCTTGAAAGTCCCGATTACGCGCTTGTTTGGCGGAACCACCGGCGGAATCACCTTCCACCAGAAACAATTCAGTGTTGGCGAGATTCTGACTGGTACAGTCCACCAGCTTGCCCGGCAATGCCGGGCCGCTAGTGGCTTTTTTGCGCACCACTTGCTTGCTGATCCGCAACCGGTGTTGCGCATTGCGCAACACCAGCTGGGCGATTCGCTCGCCCACATCAGGATGCTGATGTAGCCATAGGCTGAGCGTGTCTTTCACCACACCGGACACGAACGCTCCGCACTCTCGCGACACCAATCGTTCCTTGGTTTGACCGGAGAACTGAGCTTCTTGGAGCTTCACCGAAAGTACATAGCAGCATTGTTCCCAGACATCTTCGGGAGCAATCCGCAGCCCACGGGGCAGCAGATTGCGGAATTCGCAAAACTCCCGGATCGCTTCGGTCAGGCCCGTTCGCAAACCGTTGACATGAGTTCCACCCTGGATCGTAGGCACTAGATTGACGTAGCTTTCGGTTAACAAGGGACCACCGTCCGGCACCCAGACCAGCGCCCATTGCGCCGCTTCCCGTTCGCTACGCAACTGGCCCATAAAGGGCGGCTCGGGGAGGATCTCGGCGGTTCCCAGAAACGCTTTTAGGTAATCGCTCAATCCGTCCTGATAACACCATTGCAAATGTTCGTCGGTCGTTTCATCAGAGAAACTCACCTTGAGTCCGGGACACAGCACTGCCTTGGCACGCAATACATGGGTGAGCCGGGGTAGCGATAATTTGGGCGATTCGAAATACTTGGGGTCGGGCCAGAAACGCACTGTGGTGCCGCTCTGCCGCTGTCCCACAGTGCCGATCTCGCGCAGATCGACGGTCTTTTCCCCATCGGCGAAGGCCATGTAATAATGTTTTCCAGCGCGCTTTACCCACACCTCCAAACGGCTGGACAAGGCATTCACCACCGAAACGCCAACCCCGTGCAAACCACCTGCGAACTGATAGCTGCGGCTGGAAAATTTACCGCCGGCATGTAACCGGGTCAGAATCAACTCCACGCCCGGAATACCTTCCTCGGGGTGAATATCCACCGGCATGCCCCGGCCATTATCGGTGATCGTTAGCGAACCGTCGCTGTGTAGAACAACGCTGATCGCATCTGCAAAACCCGCGATGGCTTCATCCACGCTATTGTCGATAATTTCTTGCGCCAAATGGTTCGGTCGGGTGACATCGGTATACATGCCGGGTCGGCGGCGTACCGGGTCAAGACCACTGAGAACTTCAATTGCTGAGGCATCGTAGAGATCGTTCATGCGTCCTGTTTGTCTGCTGTGAGTGCTGATAACGGGCGATAGTGTATCGACCTGGACAGCGTTATCAAACCACGCCGCGAAATTTGATGATCCTATTTCAAGATCGTCCTGATTGGTTAGGTATGTCGCACCTGTAAAGACGATCCGTTTCCCACTGGGCAGGATTGTGTTGAATGTACTCCCGGATTTGATTCAATTCGGATTCGTTGCGCACCACGTGTTCCCAATAATTACGTTGCCATAATTTCCCATGAAATGGTTGCCAGCTATGAACTTTAACACCCCGGATATAATCATTGGTCGTCGTGGTTTTATAGCAATCGAAGAGGTAGTTAAGACAGGGCTCTGAAGGCATGATCGACGGCGTCCCAAAAGTGTTCAAACTGATGGAGTGTTTTTCGTAAGTACCGCTTCAGCCGTGCCCAAAACTTCTCAATCTTGTTGAGGTCGGGCGAATACGGGGGTAAGAAGAGCAGCCGGCAACCGGCAGCCTCAATCAGTTCCCTAATGACGGCGGCGTGATGGAACCGGGCGTTATCCATGATGACGACCTGCCCCGGGGTGAGGGCAGGCACTAGCAAACGGTTGACCCAGGTCTCGACCAACCGGGTATCGCAGTAGCCTTGAAAGGTCATAGGCGCGACGACCTGGCGGTTACACCACCCAGCGATCATACTGATACGACAGGTGCGATGGCCGCGTTTTTCAGCGTAAAACCGCTCGGCCCGGTGGCACCAGCCATACGCGGAGTCCTCGGTGTCATCGGCGCCCGATTCGTCCACATATACCAGCTCATCCGGCGCATACCGGGTTACTTGCTCAAGGAAGGCACAGCGTTGCGCGTCGTCGCGTTCGCGGTAACGGTAGGTCTTTTTTTACGGGTGAACCCAATACGCTTCAGCGCCTTGCCAAGGGTCCGGTCGCTGACCGTCGCACCCCCCTGCTGCGCCCAGTGCACCGCCATCGCTTGTTGGGTGAGCTGGCCGTGAGCTTGGGCAAACTGGCCAAATGCCTCCAGGTCGTCAATCTTCGGTTGCGGGCCCCGCGGGTACACCCGTGTGGCGCTCACAGACCCCGTCTGCGCCCGGCGCTTGAGCCATAAATCCAAGGTATTGCGACTGATCTGAAACAGCCGACTCACCTGGCTTTTGCGCACACCACGGTCAACCGCAGCAACCGCCTTGAGACGAAGATCATCACTATACGGACCAGCCATCGCAGGCTCCTGTCAGTTTCTTTGCCAATCCCTATTGTGTCCTATGTCCCCCTTCAAATGCTATAAGCACGCCAAGGGTCAGGCACAAACCTCAACGGCGCCTTGTCCGGTATGCGTTGACGTGGCTTGCTGGCATCCAGTCCATGCAGCAAAGCAATGGCCTGTAATAACGGGTCGCTATCATGATAGGAGTGAAATGCCAGGCGGGATAAAAACGTCGGCGCAAACTGTCGTATGTAACTGTAACGCTTGCCGAAAAAATCGACATAAGCATCGTTTTTGGGACGGATCAAGTGTTCCATTTCGGTCAGCGCCGCGTGCAAGGTCGCTTCGGGTACCCGGCGAAAACTGTTTTCTCGCACTTTCGCGTCGTCGATGTCCGGGTTCAGGAGTATCTCGCCCAGGGTGCGCAATAGATGAAGCTTCTCATTGACAGTGCGGGCCGCGCGCTGTTGTAAATCCTTTAGCTCACGCTTGGCGTCGGTGTAACACGCCCAAAGACACTGGTCATACATCTCAACCACTTCGTCAGTCAGCGTGTGTAGCGCCTGCTTGAGAAACGCCACCAGTACCGGATAGCGGCGCTTTTTCACATAACGTTGCAACGACTGATTATTGGCCGTGCGACCGAGTTGCGCCAGGAGGTTAAGCCGATTGGGATTGAGTATCGATACGTCCCATTCCATGACTCCATTGTCGTGAAGAAACGCGATTTTCTCCAATACCATCAAGATTTGTTGTGCATTTGCTGCCGTTGCTGGGGCGCGCAGCCAAGCCAATCGTGTTCGCGCGCCCTCTGCTTCAGGGTCTAGTAACGCATCCAGCCAGCGGCAACGACTCGGCGTTAGAATCGGCATTAATAGCCGGTAGGTGGCTTCCTGTGCGTGTTGGCGTGCTCTGGCAACATCCGCTCTAAGCGGTGATTCCGGGGCGTACAATCTGCTGGCGGTGAAGCTGTTCGCAAGCCAATTGCAGCAGCAGTGTGGGTTTGTCGTGTTCCAGCGCTCGTTGAACTAACCAGGCAGTCAGCTCATTAAAATCCGTGTTCGTTGCTCTTCTGAATCCCAGGTAGGTCTGTACGGTTACGAAATGATAAACAGTATTGTAACGGGCAAGAACAAAATATTGTCAAAGCAATTCCCTATTGTTACTTTGTGTGACTTTGAAATACAGCAAATGGGCAATATTCACAGGCACACGTTGCAGTGCGTCCTTCCAATAAACTTTTTTTAACGAAAAGATTTACTTATTTCTTTGGTTTTGGTTTGTTTTATTAGCTGCAGTGAACTGTCTCAGTTTGTTGCGCTGGTTGTGGGTTATTGGATTTCGAAGGACTCGTATAAGATACGTACGCAAGCATTTAAAAATTATGGGAAAGTTAAGCAGAGACAATGATAAAGATCGC
>JAAUQA010000117.1 GCA_012032855.1 Candidatus Competibacteraceae bacterium | reverse complement strand
TTGAGCCGGTTGAGCGGGGAGGAGATTGCCGGAGATGAACAGGCGCAACACCCGCTGCGGGATTCGATTACCCTGTTAAGCCACAGCTATCGCTTCGGTGCGGAATCCGGCATCGGCCAACTGGCGCAGGCGGTCAATCGGGTGGATGCCAAGACCATCAAACGTTTGATTAAGAATAGCCCCGCCGATGTGCAATGGCATGTGCAACCCAACGAACAAACACTGGACGAATTGCTGAAGCGGATGCAGTCCGGTTATCAAGCCTATCTGGACAGTGTCCGGCGTCATGCTCCGGTGACCGAGATCATCGCACAGTTTGGCGAATTTCAACTGCTTTGCCCGCAGCGAGGCGGCGAGCGGGGCGTGGAAAACTTGAATCTACGCTTCGAAACGCTGCTGAAAACCCGCTTGCATCGGGTGGATCGGGAATGGTATGCCGGGCGGGCAGTGATGGTCACCCGTAACGACTATACGCTGCGTTTATTCAACGGCGACATCGGTATTTCCCTGCCGGACCCTGACGAACCGGAACGGTTGCGGGTGTATTTCCAAACCGCTGACGGCGCGATCCGACACTTTGCTTTGACGCGCCTGCCGACCTATGAACCGGTGTTTGCCATGACCATTCACAAAAGCCAAGGCTCTGAATTCGATCAAGTGGTGTTGGTGTTGCCTAATGAGGATTCGCCCGTGCTGACCCGGGAGTTGATTTACACTGGGATCACCCGGGCACGGGTAGCGTTGGATATCTGGGGCGATCAAAAGGTGTTATTGACCGCAGTGCAGAAATCGGTCGTTCGCGCTTCCGGACTAGGGGCGCGATTGCTGGAGTCTTAGCGTGCAGGCCTAACCGCTATCACTATGCGGCCTCTATCCAGCGATAGCCCATGCCGCGTTCGGTTCTGATGTTGTCGAAGTTGGCATCAATCGCTCTGAAGCGGTCGCGAATGGCTTTGATGTGGGCAGTAATCGTATTGGGCTCAACGTGGATACTGGCTGCCTTCATCAACTTGTCGTAGTTTCTCACTTGGCCAGGATGAGCAGCGAGCTCTTGAGTAATCTTGAACTGGGTCATATTGAGTTCCGCAGTTTGGCCGCGCCAGGACACCGTAAAGTTATCGCAGTCGATAGCCAACGGACCCCGGATAAATTTTTTCGCCTTAGCACAGTCGTTCGCGGCGTCGATACGGGCCAAACCTTGAAAGCGTCGCAGCAACGCCTCTAAACGAATAACCAGGTAATTCAGGCTAACGTCTTTGGTTAGATAATCATCGGCACCCAACCGAATACCGGAAATTTTATCCATTTCACTGTCGTGTGAAGTCAAGAACACGATGGGTAGCTCTGCCGATAAGTGGCGTAGGTCGGCGCACAGCTGAAATCCCGCGTCACGTTCAGTTTTCAGGCTGATATCCAGCAGCGCTAGATTAGGCATCGATTCACTGACATGGGCCAGTGCGGCATGAGGATCGCTGAACGCGGTGACCTCGAACCCTTCATCCGTCAATAACTCGGTGTAGTTCTCGCGGATGACATCATCGTCTTCGACAAAAACCACTTGCTTACGCATAACACACCTCAATTTTTACCGGGACAATAGAGTTTCTAGCTCTTCTGCATTTCCTGTACCAGTCTTGGTCCAACGGTTTTCTGAGGGGTTACAGGGACCAGCAGCCCAATTTGGCCTGTCAAAATGACCCGGTGCGGTTCAAATTAAACCAAACTGATCCATGCGTAGCGTGCTGAATGAGCCGCACATTGACGTTTTCAAAATATTACCGAGAATGATGGATAAGGCATCAATTAGCTAGTCGTTCAGCCGGCAGCCTAATCCACAGAATGGAGACTCAATGTTCCGCATGATAGCCAGAAACCTTCTAACGGCTCTTTGCTGCTGGCATTGCGTTGTGCAGTTTGCTACCGCAGCCGAAGACATCGACCAGCTCGACATCGAAGAACTGATGAATCGGGACGTGACCTCGGTCTCACGCAGCGCTCAAAAGCTGTCCGATTCCGCAGCAGCAGTATTCGTTATTAGCCAAGACGATATCCGGCGTTCCGGGGTGACCGAGTTGCCGGAGGTGTTGCGGCTGGTTCCCGGCTTGCATGTGGCGCGCTTGAATTCCAGTCAGTGGGCCATCACGCGCGCGGATTTAATGGCCAGTTCGCTAACAAGTTGCTGGTACTGGTTGATGGGCGCACCGTTTACACGCCGATTTTCTCCGGCGTGTACTGGGAATCCCTGGATTTGCCTTTGGAAGATATTGAACGCATTGAGGTGATTCGCGGGCCCGGAGCCAGTCTGTGGGGCGCTAACGCGGTCAATGGCATCATCAATATCATCACCAAAAATGCCGCCGATACTCAGGGCGGCTTTGCCAGTCTGACCGTCGGTAATTTAGAAAAAACCATTGCCGATTTACGGTATGGCGCTCAAAGTGATGAGCGGGTTTTCTTTCGCGGGTATGGGCGATATGCCCGGCGGGATGATCTGGTCGACGCCGCGGACGATGACGCCAGCGATGAATGGGATATGGCGCGTGGCGGTTTTCGGGTCGATTGGTTAGCCTCTCCGCGTGACGTGGTCATGGTCCAAGGCGATGTGCATAGCGAGAACATCAAACGGAATTTCACCGTCCCCTCGTTTTCTTCACCCACAGGCGACGAACGCGTTATGGATAATGGCGA
This sequence comes from Candidatus Competibacteraceae bacterium, assembly GCA_012032855.1. The sequence continues at coordinate 5,656 of JAAUQA010000117.1, read as the reverse complement.
TCTATCGGGGTTCAGTCTGTTAGGGCGTTGGGAACACACAGCCTCGTTAGCATCACGCAGTACGCTGCAGATTTATTTACAGCGTGAGCGCCGCGATGATCTGTTTACCAACTATCGCTTGGATACCGTTGATATCGACTTTCAACATGAGGCTGCCTTAGGCGAACGCCACGAATTGATTTGGGGTTTGGGCTATCGCTTCAATCGAGATGACTTTACGCCCACAGAGGTGTTGAGGATGACGCCCGCGAAACGTGACTATCCACTGTTTAGCGCTTTCGTTCAGGATCGAATTCGTGGCTTCGATAATCGCCTGGAACTGACGCTCGGTACTAAAATTGAGCACAATCGGTTCACTGGTTGGGAATTGCAGCCCAGTATCAGGGCGTTGTGGAAGCCAGCCGCGAATCAACGGCTTTGGGGCGCCGTGTCCCGTGCGGTCCAGACTCCGTCGCGCGGTGGCCACGACGTGACGTTCGATTTGTTTCCTGTACCCTCTGATCCTAATGGCCAGCCGACGCTGGCGGTATTGCAGGGTAACCCGGATCTCGAATCGGAAACGGTTATCGCTTACGAAATCGGTTACCGGCTCTGGCCGACGGACAATTTCTATTTGGATTTAGCGGCTTTTTACAACGATTACGACGATCTCCGTTTCGCCGTGCTCGACCCGAGCGCTGCCACTTTCGGCTCCGGCTTGGTTAACGTGCCCGTTGTGGTGGTCAACGGTGAAGAAGGTAGCACTTACGGCCTGGAAGTCAGCGCCGATTGGCGTCCGACCCCCGGCTGGCGGATGCAACTTGCCTACAGTTATCTGTGCGCCGATTTTGAGCTCAGAACCCCCGAAAACGCCATTACCTTTCCCATCGGGTTTGGCAACGAACGTAACCCCCGCCATCAAATCTCCCTGCGTAGTGGGTTCGATGTGACCCGTGATATTGAGCTGGATCTATGGCTGCGTTATGTCGATGACATTCCGGACGTAACGATTGCCACACCCACTGCCAGTGTTGCTTCAGTTGATGATTATCTGACCCTGGACGTGCGCTTGGGTTGGCGCTTGCTCGGCGACCTGGAATTGTCTATCGCAGGACAAAACTTGCTTGATTCACCCCATATTGAATTTCTCCAGGAAAACAACACCTTCCCCACGCAGGTTGAGAGAAGCGTTTACGGGCAGGTCAAGTGGCGATTTTAAACGTCCATTGCGCTATTGCGTTATTGGTCACGACATTCCTACTCCCACCTAAACTGCCGGCGGCGGACGATGGCGCACAGGCGGCTGATGTCTATGCCTTGATGGCGGTGTATGTACAAAACTTTGCCAAGTTCACTACCTGGCCTGTCGCTAGTTTTACCGATCCCGCTGCAGCGCTCAATTTGTGCATACTCGGCGAAGATCCATTCGGCATGGCGCTCACCAAGGTGGACGGCAGCAAGATCCGTAGCCACCCATTGCGCATCAAGCACTACCCTCGGGTCGCGGTGCTTTCCGGCTGTCATATCGTGTTTGTCAGCCGCTCCGAGCAGTGGCGTCTAGCGCAAATTCTGCACGATTTAGCCGCAGCGCCGATTCTGACCGTCAGCGATATTCCGGATTTTTCCCGACAAGGCGGCATGATCACGCTGTCAACGGTCGACCGCCGCTTGCGTTTTGCCATCAACCCGGCGGCTGTTGCGCGCGCCGGTTTGATGCTGAGTTCCAAACTGCTGGAACTGGCGCAAATCGTCGGCAGCGATTAGCCCATGCGCTTTTTCGCCAAACTGCCCCTGACCCGCAAACTGATCGCGATTACCCTATTGACAACCACGGTCGTGGTTTTGCTAATGGCCATCGTGATCGTGTTCAGTGAGGCAATCAAACAAAAGCGCTCGTTGTATCAGAAACGGTCCGAGCAATTTGCGGCGTTGGCAGAGATCATCGGTTCACGTAGCACGGCGGCATTGATCTTCGACGACCGGGCGACCGCTCAGGAAAATCTCAATGCATTGCGTATTCTGGGCCACGATGCCGACTTGGTTTTGGCTGCGATTCATCGACCGGATGGCGAGTTATTCGCTGATTACCAAGCGAGTCATAGCAACTCTCAGTTACGCGAACAGGCTATGGTATACGGTTGTCCAGACCCGGATCAAAATCGCATGGAACGACTGTTGCCGGTGTGCGCATCCATCATGCTGGACGAAGAACGCCTGGGTGACGTGCGCCTGGTGTTCGATATGACTAGCGATTTACAGCAGCTTAGGACCGGCCTGATCCGTTATCTATTTCTGGTCTTGTTGTTTCTAATCGTAGCGTTCGGTCTGGCTGTGATTATTTCTTCGCGCCTGCAACGCTTAGTTTCAACGCCGATTTTGGTGTTGCGGGAAGCGATGAAGCAAGTCTCCGAGGACAAAGATTATTCAGTACGGGTTGCCCTCGCCAGCGATGACGAGTTGGGCGCATTAGGTGCGGGTTTCAACGACATGCTGGCACAAATCCAAAGCCGTGACGCCAAGTTGGCTCAATACAGCAGTCAACTGGAAGCCGAGATTGAGGCGCGTACTGCAGAACTGGCTGAGGCCAATCGCCGCCGTATTCTGTGGTTGGAAAACCTGGCGCGGTTTCTAAGACACGAGCTCAAGAACTCCACGATCGGCATCAAGAGTTCGTTGGATTTGATTGAACGACGTTCGGAACAGAATGAAAAAATCGCCAAATACATCGAACGCGCCAATACCAGTGTCTCGTTCATGCAACGCCTGCTCGAAAGCGTCGGCAATGCCACCACACTGGAAACCAGTTTCCAGCAAGAGTCCCATATTCGACTTGATCTAACCGAACTGGTCACTCAACAAGTACAAAATTATCGCGCATTGTATCCTGAAGACATCCTGATTGCTGACTGTGAAAATAGTATCGACGTGTCAGGTAACCCGACTCAACTGGTCCAGCTAATGGATAAGTTGGTCGCCAACGCCGTAGATCACTGCACGCCGGGCACCCCGATCATCATTTCGGCCAAGGCGAAAAACGGGCAAGCGGTGTTATCGGTTGCTAATCAGGGCGAGCCGTTGCCCGAGGACAAGGAACGGATGTTTGAATTGTTTGTCTCCATGCGTGATGCTGCGCATAGAGAAAATGACAATCTGGGCCTGGGCTTATACGTAGTTAAGCTGATTGCTGAGTCTCATGGTGGGCGGGTAACAGCCGAGGAATTGCCAAATGGCCAAGGCGCATTGTTCAGGCTTAGCTTGCCTTTGGCTTGAACAGGGGGTGTCTTCCGATGCAAAAAAAATGCTCCCGCAAAGCGGGAGCAAACCAACCTAGGAGAGGACCGTGCGAGTTGCTTAAAGCGAGTGTCTGCTAACGCGCGGCTATCGCATGGTCAATTAATTAAAAGCACGTCTAATGCCAATATGCTTTGGGTCGGTAAATACTGCATTTGTTAAATGATTCACTGCCGCGAACCGGCAATACCAACAGGTCAAAGTGAACTGCAACGGTTCAATTTGACCCGCTTCAACCAATTCGAAACGGTAGAAGTCATCCATGAAACAGTCTTTCGCCTTTGCCATTGCCGGTTTACTACTCTTAATTTCAGGGGGCGTGGCAGGGTTTTCTGACGCCGCTGATCATCCTAAGGATCTGCAGATCGGTGATTCAGTCATCGAACTGACCTTCAGCTCCGGTCACCTTAATCTGACTACAACTAGCCTCACTCAATGGATAACCATATCCGCTAAAGCTGTAGCGGATTATTACGGAGCGTTTCCGGTGCCACATTTACACTTGATGATCACGCCGGTGTCCGGCAATCGGATCAGCGGCGTTTCTTATGCCGGAGAGGAACCCGTACTGGTGATCCAAGTCGGTGAGTCGGTGAACCAAGCAGCGCTACAGGAAGATTGGGTGATGGTTCATGAAATGGTGCATTTGGCCTTTCCGCCTGTCCATAAACGGCATCATTGGATCGAAGAAGGGTTGGCGACCTATACTCGAACCCTTGGTACGTACAACGCGGGCTTGTTGAGTGTGGATAAGGTCTGGTTGTGGTGGGTCAACGGCCTGCCCAATGGGTTACCCGAAGCGGCTGACCGCGGACTTGATCATACTCCCACTTGGGGACGGACTTACTGGGGAGGCGCACTGTTTTGCTTGTTGGCGGATATGGAAATTCGGCGACTTACCGAGAATCGTTTTGCTTTACACGATGCCTTGAAGGGCATTGTGGCTGCCGGCAAGAACATGGCGACTAAGACGCTTTCACCGCTCTCCGAGGTTCTAGCCCATAGGCGATCAGGCCACCGGGGAAACCGTATTAACCGATCTTTACGAGCAAATGAAAGGCGATCCGGTTGACGTCGATCTCGACGATCTATGGCACCGTTTGGGGGTATCGATAACCGGGCAACACGTGGCGTTTGACGATACCGCACCCCTGGCCTGGTTGCGCCGGGCGTTGACAAACGGTCCTGTCGGGCGACAGACCGCATTGAGAGTGCAAAGCGGCTTTCAAATGTTCTGACTACATCCGCCGCATTTTGATATTTAACGTTTGAATTCGATAGGCGATTTGCCGGGGAGTCATGCCCAGCAACCGAGCGGCTTTGGCTTGCACCCAACCGGCTTGTTCTAAGGCAGCGATGACTCGCTCCCGTTCATCCAAGTCTCCTGCCTGAAATCGACTTCATCGCGACTCGGCATCAATCTGGCCACACTGCCCTGGTTGTTGAGCACCGTGAGTTCGATGACATCCTGATCAATCACTCCGGAACTGCTCATAATCGCGCCGCGTTCAAGGCAGTTTTCCAATTCCCGCACGTTGCCCGGCCATTCGTGATGCATCAATAATCGTATCGCGCTGTCGGTGAGTTGCAGCGGGCGTTGCTGCTGACGGGACACCTTATCGACCAGAAAACGCGCCAGCTCGGGAATATCCTCGGGCCGTTCGCGCAATGCCGGCAGGCGAATGGGCACCACATTCAAACGATAATATAAATCTTCCCGGAACCGGCCTGCATCGACTTCGGTTTCTAATTCCCGATTGGTGGCGGCGATGATCCGCACATCCACTCGTAGCGTGTGGCTGCTGCCCAGTCGTTCCAATTCCCCTTCTTGTAACACGCGCAGCAGCTTGGCCTGAAATGCGGGCGAGGTATCGCCGATCTCATCTAGGAATAGGCTGCCGCCTTGAGCTTGCTCGAAACGGCCTTTACGCTGATTCGTTGCACCGGTAAACGCGCCTTTTTCGTGCCCGAACAGTTCTGATTCCAATAAATTGTCCGGCAAGGCCGCGCAGTTGAGTTTGATAAATGGGCCGCTGGCCCGTGATGAATTATAGTGTATGGCGCTCGCCACTAATTCCTTGCCGGTTCCGGATTCGCCCCGAATTAACACGGTGGTGTTCCATTTGGAGACCTGGCGGATTTGTTCGAATACGTACTGCATCAATCGGCTGTGACCGACCAAACTATCGAAACCGTAATTGCCGCGCACAGCGCGTCGCAAGCTGTCGCGTTCTGCGGTCAGATCGCGGCGTTCCCGTTCCAACTCCCAGGATAAACGGACACTGCGGGCAATCAGGTTGGCGACCATTTCCAGAAAGCGGGCGCGCTCGCAGAGCATGTCGTCGAAACCGGTTGGTTGCGCGATTAAAACCCCGGCACGTTGATC
>JAAUQA010000116.1 GCA_012032855.1 Candidatus Competibacteraceae bacterium | reverse complement strand
CCGGCGCTATTACGCATTAACGCCACCGATGCGGGTGGCAAAGTCGATCTTAATCGCGCCGATCGAATTTGCTCGGTGGCTTGCTCAAGCACGCTGCGTCAATGAAGAAGCTCTGGACAACGTGCTGGACGCGATTGAAGATTGGCGCGATCCTGACGATTTGCGCCGCCTCAATGGTGCGGAAAGCGAAGACTATAAAGCGGCGGGACGTGCTGTAGGTCCAACCAATATGCCGTTCAGCAGTGTCGAAGAATTACAGCAGGTATTAGGTATCACGACGCCGATCTATCTCAATTTAGTGCCTTGGCTAACGGTACACTCTTATCAGCCGGGTATTGATCCGACCGTCGCTTCGGCTACGGTATTACACGCCATGCCAGGGGTCGATCCTGCCGTGGTCGATGATTATGTCGCCGCGCGTACCGAGAGCTTTGCTGAAGGCCAACCGCCTCCGCCTCCGCCGGCATTAGGCCCTTATTTGTCTCCAAGCCGGGGGCTGGCCTATCATATAACCGTCGAAGCCCAATTAGACACTGGGGTAACCACTTCCATAAGTACCGTTATATCGCTGCAAGGACAGACTCCAAGACCTGCGGCTACCCAGATTCCAGGAGGGGGAGGGGAAATTACGGCGAGGCAATTCTCCCTGCTGGTTTGGCGCGAAGGCAGGCAACCGCAATCATACAGATCAAGTGAGTAAAGGCAGATCAGGTGTTTACGCGTTATTGGCCGGCTGAACTGAATATAGGTGTTTTTTTTCGCTGGTGGGGGGCCGGTTTATGGGCTTGTCTCCCTGTGTCGCTGCGTCAGCGGTATGTCCGTGTTTCACGTCGCTGGGTATTGGAAATAGCCGCTGATGAGATCGTTTTGAGCCGGGAACAAGCCGGCGAAAAGCCTGAGATACTGAACCGATACCCGCGGCAATCATTGAGACAAGGCGGGATAAGCGAAGCTGTGCTCAAGAAAACCAAGGGGGAGCCTTTGGTGATGCGGGTCCCTGCAGTGCACACGCTATCGAAAACCATGACTTTACCTCTGGCGGCTGAGAGCAATTTACGCCAAGTTGTCGGGTTTGAACTCGATCGGTTTACTCCGTTCACTGCGACACAGGTGTATTACGATGTTCGGATTCTGGAGCGGCAGTCTGCGGCCCGCCGTCTACGAGTCCAATTGGTTGCCGTACCACGCTCGGTACTGGATTCGCTACTCGAACAATTAGCCGGCGCAGGATTATCGCCGATGGGCGTCGACGTGATTGGTTACCCCGAGATCAATCTGCTGCCACCAAGCAAGAGGGCTCGTCAAAGCGCCACGTTACAGCGCTTGCAATGGACGCTGGCGACACTGGGCTTGATCTTGGTTCTGGCGGTTGGTGTTTTTACCGTTATGGCACCAAAGAAATGCGGTGATTGATTTGCTTCCCAAAGTGGATGCCGCTCAACAAGATGCTGAGACTATTCTGGTGCTCCGCCAGGAACTGGAAAAAGTCGTTGAATCATTGAGTTTCCTGCCGCAGAAAAGAAAAGATCATCCTTTGGCGATTGAGTTGATGCGTGAATTGACCGTGATTCTGCCGGATGGGACATGGGTGGAATATTTGGACATACGCGAAGGCGAAGCACAAATACGTGGACAGTCGGTACAAGCATCCACGTTGATCGGTTTATTGGAAAAGTCGGCCTACTTCAAGGAGGTCACCTTTCGTTCGCCGATCACAGCTGATCGAAGAACCGGTAAAGACCGCTTTCATATCTCCGCGCAAGTGGTCGGCCAATCATGACAGCCACTACACCGAGCCCCTTTCATCGCTTAGCTGCTGTGCTGTTACTATTGTTGGTAATTGCCGGTCTCGACTGGTTTGTCGAGGACATCGTGCTTGCCAAACATAAGTTTTATCAGCTTAATATTGAACAATTGCAAGAGCGCTTACAACGCGCGAACGCCATGTTGGCGCAGCGCCCTGAATTAGAGCAACGTATTAACAACATCAAGCAAAACGATACGATTAATGCGTATTATCTCAATCAATCCTCGCCGACCATTGCCGCGACTGACCTTCAGCAACGGGTTAAGGCAGCAGTGGAAGCAAACGGCGGCGAGTTGACCAGTGTTCAGATCTTACCCGTGACAACCGAAGGTGCGTTCTCCAGAGTTGCTATCCGGGCGCAAATGACGGGGGGATACTGAAGTACTGCAAAAACATTTCATGCGCTTGAGTCGAATCCTCCGGCGTTGTTTATCGATAATATTCAAATACGCGCAAGACCCGTTCGCCAGCGTCGCCGCAGCAGAACCGAACAACCGGTTACCCAAATTGATTTGACGACGCAGTTTGAGTTGGCCGGATATATGCGCGGTGAGGTTGGCAGCTGAATGTCGCGTAAGGCCCGTTTGGTGACCACCGCAGTGTTGGCGTTGTTTTGCATCGCCATGGTCGTTGCGGTCGTCAATGCCTTTTTGAATCCTCCTAAATCCGTCCCAGCCCAGGTGACTAATCCGCCGGGTGAATCCTCAACGTTCGCAGAATCAGTGCTCTCGGCGCAAGATTTTGCCGTAGCACCCTTGGATGATTACTCTGATATAGTCGAGCGGCCGTTATTCCTGGAAGCTCGGCGGCCTCCTGATCCTGAGCAGGAGGAGGCTGTGGAGCCAGAGGAGCCGGCAGCAGATGAAAAGCAGGATGTCACGTTTTTGTTGCAAGGGGTGTTGATGACATCCGAAGGCACGATGGCGTTGCTAAGAGTCGAACAAGATAATAAAGTTGTGCGATTGCGAGTTGGGGATAAAGAAGGTAATTGGCAGCTCGAATCCATTCAGCCCGATAGCGTGAGCCTGCGTTCGGGTAATGAAGTGGTCAAGGTGCCGTTGGTGCGCAATAAACCCAGCCCCAAACGCCGGCAAGCGGTTGCCAATCAAACCGCACGAGATGCGCGTATAGAGGCGCTACGCGACGGCGTGCGCGGGCATTGCGCCGCAGGCAAGCAGCGCAAAATAACAATACGAGGACTTCTCCCAATCCCGCCCCCCAAGAGCAGGCCAGCGAGGCTAATGATCGCTAAGTGCTTAAGACCGTCTCGCAATAGTTAAAACCATTGGCTAGCAATAAAGGTGAGCAATTGGCTAACCCATTTTTATCTGGTTTATGCGGCAGTGTGCTGTGCCTATTTTTAGGCGCTTGTGCTACAACGGAAACCACGCAGTCTACTCCCACTGAAGATTGGTTAGCCCAGCAAGTGACCGCCGCCCAGCGGAACTCAACCACGACTACGCCGCCTCGGTTAATCTCACGACCGGAAGTGTTTCAGGGTAGGCCCGAAGAATATCAGGAGATCGTGGAGCTGTTTCCCGGCACAGGCCGCATGATCAATACTGAAGTCGCGAAAAACCGGTGCCGATCACCGAGGTTGAAGGTGAAGTCACGCTTAATTTTGAGCAAGCCGACATCCGCGACGTTGTGAAGGTGATCTTTGATACCTTACAGCAAAATTATGTTATTGATCCGCAGGTGCAGGGGGAGGTCACCATTCAGACCAGTCGGCCCTTGCCTAAAAATGTGCTGCTACCGACGTTGGAAGCCTTGCTGAGAACTAACAATGCAGCGTTGATTCAGGCCGAAGGGGTATACAAGATCGTGCCCGTAGGCAGCGCCTTGCCGGGAAATTTATCTCCCCGCTTGGGCGGTGGTCAGTTACTACCCGGCTTTAGCGTGCGAATTGTTCCCCTGCGATATATCAGCGCGCTTGAGATGGAAAAAATTCTGCAACCTTTCGTCCCCGAAGGTTCTATCGTTAGCGTCGATATTGCACGTAATTTGCTGATGTTGGCTGGTACGGCACGAGAGCTTGCCAATGCGCAGGAAACCATCGATATCTTTGATGTCAACTGGTTGAAGGGCATGTCGGTGGCCATGTATACCCTGCAAAATGTAGACAGTGAAGTGGTTGCCGGTGAATTGGGCAACCTGTTTGGCGAGGGTTCAAATTTGCCTATTTCGGGGCTGATTCGCTTCGTCCCGATCACCAAGCTCAATGCCGTTATCGCAATCACACAACAACCGGAATACTTGGAAGAAATCGGTTTTTGGATAGAACGTTTTGACAGCGATGCCGGGGAACGACTCTATGTTTATCCGGTACAATTCGGTACCGCCGACTACATCGCTTCCCTGTTGAGTGAGATTTTCGGCGGTGAATCCGCAAGTGTTGGTTCTTCAACGGCAGGGCAGGTGGCTCCGGGGTTAACACCGACTCAAATCTCCTCGCAGGGCGGTTCATCCGGCAGTGGTTTAAATAATTCATCGCCAACGGATGATCAAAACCCCAATCGAAACAGCCGTACCAGTGAGCAGCGACAGGGCACTAATCAGCAGACCTCATCGACATCTACTACGACAAGCTCTACACCAGGTTCTTCGTCTGACTCATCTCCACGTCCATCCTCACGTGCTTCATCGGTTTCACAGACACCGCGATTCAGCTCTTCTGGAGGCGGCGGAAATAGTTCGCGCACCGGTGGCGGTGTTACCACCAGTGAAGTGCGTATTATCGCCGACACACAAAATAATTCGTTACTCATTTGGGCTAACAAGCAGGACTATCAAAAATTCTTTCCGCTCTGAGCAGGATTGACGTCCCTGCCCTTCAGGTTCTAGTGGAGGTGACTATTGCTGAAGTGACCTTGACCGGTCAATTAACGTACGGTTTGCAATGGTGGTTTAAAAATAAGGTGGGCCGGTTTGGCGGAATAGGTAGCCAAGGGATCGATACCGATATTAATGTCGATGATCTTGCCAGAGGCGCGGGTTTTGTATACACCATCAGCGATGAGGCCGGCATTGTACGAGCTTTGCTGCAAGCGCTTGAGACTGAAACCAAAGTGAAAATTATTTCTTCGCCCCAGATTATGGTGATCGACAACCAGGAAGCCACTATTCGTGTAGGTGACCAGCAACCGTTTTGCAAGGCACCACCATCAACGATAACACGTCAACCCAAAACTTTCAGTTTAAGGACACCGGCGTTAGTCTGACCATTGCACCCCAAATCAATTCCGGTGGATTGGTGACCATGGAAGTCAATCAGGAGCTCATTGATGTGGGGCCTATTGACGAAGCAACCGATCAGCGCTCGTTTTTCGAACGCGCTATTCAAAGCAAGGTTGCCATCCAAAGTGGCGAAACCATTGTACTTGGTGGGTTGATCTCAGAAACCGTTAACAACAGCAGCGGTGGCATTCCGGTGTTTTATAGAATCCCAGTCGTCGGGGCACTGTTTGGGGGAGTGAATAATGACACGGATCGAACTGAATTATTGGTGCTGATTACTCCCCGCATCATTCGAGATAATCAGGAAGCCAAGCAAGTCACCAAAGAATTAAAGCAACGCATGCAACAGGTTATACCCTTTGTAGACTTTACAGTTCAGCCTGATCTGGACGAACGTGCGACTATTAAGCTCGAATAGCGCTAACATCCATGAACAAACTGAGTAACCCAGCATCGGGAGCCAAACGCCGTGTTTGGTTAGCCCAGGAACGGAGTCGATATGAAACGCTGTGTCGGCAAAATCCAAATCATTTTCAGGGATGGTGGAATCTAGGACGCATCAATTTGGAACTGGGATCGCCTCAGCAGGCAATCGCTGCATTTGATCGAGCGCTCTTCTTTAAACCCGATCATATCGAACTGTTGTTGGGCAAAATAACCGCATGTCGATATGGCCGTCATTTGGAAGAAGCGTTAGCCGTCATTGACCACGCCCAGTCGCTGGCACCCCGAAACGGGGATGTGTTATTGCATAAAGGCGATGTGCTGTATTTGCTAGGAAAAAACAATGAAGCGTTAGAAACTTTCACTAGCATACTGCGCCTACGCAACTTGCCACGACCTGAACGGTTTCATGCCCTTTCGGCAACAGCCGCCTTGTTAATGCGGTTAGGGCGCTATGAACAGGCTCTGGAAGCGCTCGCTCAAGGTTTGGCCTTGACTCAGACGGCGGATTTGCTGTTGAATCGTTCCACAGCGCTAATTCATTTACACCGTTATGAAGAAGCGTTGACAACACTAAACAAGTTAGCCGCTCTACACCCTCTGGAGTTCGCTGCGCTCGGTAACAAAGCGCAAGCTCTATCGGCTTTACGGCGTTTTGATGAGGCTGAGAGCGTGCTGCACGAGCTGCAGAAGCGGTATCCCGACGAACTTCGGGCGCGGGAGTTTTATCTACCCCCGGCTTGGATACCGGTTGATTCAGTAGTGATGGGTTATACGCCCGAGAGACTGTATTTCAACACTTTATGCGACGGGCTGGATGTTTGCGATTGGCAAAACTACGATTTGATGTGCGCCGAACTCGCCGATCTGAGCACCCGCGCCCGGCAACCGGCAAACCCGCTTACCCCCGCTGGAACCCGTTTCGCGGCTGCCTTTATGGTTTACCCAGCGAACCGCAATTACAGCTGATAGTAGCCCGGAATCGTGCGCAACAGATTGAACGCAGTTTAGCTCAAACATACAAAAACATTGAGATCACGCATTCTGTTCATGCTGACAATGCGCGACTACGGATTGGCTATGTTTCCACAGGCTTCGGCGAACATCCTACGGCGCACCTGATTCGTACACTGTTTCAGCATCACGATCACCAACGGTTCGAAGTGTTCGGCTACAGCTTGGTGCCGGACGACGGCAGCGTTTACCGGCAGGACATTGCCAACGCTTGTGATCACTTTATGGATTTAGCGTCGTTATCGAATGCCGAAGCAGCCCAGCAGATAGCAAGAGATGGAATACAAATCTTGGTGGATTTGAGCGGCTACATTCGTCACGCCAGACCCGAGATTTTTGCTTTGCGACCGGCACCGATACAAGCCAGTTTTCTAGCTTATCCAGGGACTATGGGTGCGGCATTCATTGATTACATCATTGCCGACCGAGTAGTGCTTCCCGAAATCGACCAACGCTATTACACCGAGACCCCGGTTTATTTACCGGATTGCTATCAGGTTAACGACGCTTCGCAACCGATGGCGACAACAGGTATCACCCGAGCAGATCAAGGTTTACCTGAGCATGCTTTCGTATTTTGTTGCTTCAACGCTAGTAATAAAATCGAACCCATGACTTTTAACGCCTGGATGCGCATTTTACAGCAGGTACCGGACAGTGTGCTGTGGCTATTGGAGAAAGACGAGCGCACCAGCCATCATTTATGTCAAGCGGCACAGCAGCAAGGCGTCAAACCACAACGCTTGATATTCGCCAAGCGATTATCCAAGCCGGAGCATCTGGAGCGTCATCGGCTGGCCGACTTGTTCCTGGACACATTCATTTATAATGCGCATACTACCGCTAGCGATGCGTTATGGGCGGGTTTACCCGTCTTGACTTTATGTGGAAAAACCTTCCCGGCACGCGTTTGCGCTAGCTTGCTTTTTACAATAGGATTACCAGGATTGGTTACCGATAGGATAGAAGATTTCATCAATGCTGCCGTGGCTTGGGCGAATTCTCCGGATCGATTGGCAGAGTTGCGTACCCGCCTCAATAATAACCGTCGGAGCCATTCTTTGTTTAACACCGAGCGCTTTGCGCGTCATCTGGAGTGTGCTTTCGAGTTGATGTGGACAGCCGAAGCCAAGGAAAAATCACTTAAACAACCGATTAACGTCCCCCTTATTGAGAGGGTAGGTGGGTGATATTGGCTGCTGATGATCATCCTTTTTGTTGCAGAGCGACAACACTCCAATGGCTGTGGGCTGTTAACCATGAGTTTTCAGCAAGCAGATGGGTGATTTTGTCGCATTTTACCGTTTCGGCAACCGCTAATTTGCCTGAAATTTTGTATTTTTATGCTTCATTGTATTGACAGCAACAAATTGTTGTGTAAAATCCACAATCAAGTGAAGTATCTTTACGCTCTAGCGTGACCCAATCTTATATGTACACGTTAGAATGGTGCTGGGATTCTCTTTGACCCCCTAGTCGAAGCTTGATAGGAGCTACGTGATGAACTTTAAGACGAAAAAAATTGCGACCGCAGTTGCCGTAGGTTTAGGCGCATCGGTAGTCGGCATGAGTGCGGCTCAGGCGGATGAAATTCTGTTCCCCTATGTCGTAGTCAGCAATACTGTGACCACTTTGTTAAGCGTGGTTAATGATGCTGATGAGTTGGATCGTCGTGTCGACCAGCTGCATTATCGTTACTACTACAAATCTGGTGCCAATGCTGAAAATAAGGGCGCTGGCTGTGTTGATGTAGATGTGCGTCGCCCCTCGAGCCCCAACGACGTGGTGACCTTTGATGTGGGTCGGAGTGGTTGGTGCCGAAACCAATCATGTGTTGTTTGAACCTGCTGATCGGCAGTGAATGCCAGATACCTGTCACCTAGCGA
>JAAUQA010000115.1 GCA_012032855.1 Candidatus Competibacteraceae bacterium | reverse complement strand
AGGAACACCAAAAGACCACGAAAATACGTAAACCGTGGCGCGACGCATGGCTTTCGGTAAACACCGTCAAGGCGTTCTCACCCAGGTAGTAATTGTAAATGATGGAGCTGAAGGCAAACAGCAAAATGGCTATCGTCAGGAAATACTGACTCCATTCGCCCATATGCGACACCAAGCTTTGCTGGGTTAAGACAACGCCATCGACATCAGCCGCTCCGGCCACATATACGTCTCCCAGCAAAATCATGAAGGCTGTACAGGAGCAAATAATAATCGTGTCGATGAACACGGAAAGTGATTGCACTATGCCCTGGCTGACCGGATGATGCACATAGGCTACCGCCGCCACGTTGGGCGCACTACCCAAGCCTGCTTCATTGGAAAACAGTCCTCGGCGAACGCCGTTGGCGATAGCCGCGCCCATGCCACCGCCAACCGCTTCTTCCAATCCGAACGCATTTTTCACGATCAAGGCTAATACGGCGGGCACATCTGCGATATTGAGCAGGATGATGATGACCGCCATGCCGATGTACCCGATGGCCATGATCGGAACCACGACATCGGCGACGTGAGCAATGCGCTTGATACCGCCGTAAACGACGAAACCAGTGATGAACGCCAGTCCCAGGCCGGTCCAGACCCGCTCTATGCCCAGACTGTCCTGCACCGCGCCGGCCACCGTGTTGCCTTGAAAAGCATTGAAACCCAACGCAAAGGCGGCAATCAAAGAAACCGCATACAGCATAGCCAGCCATTTATAGTGCTGCCCCAAGCCGTGCAGGATGTATTGTGCCGGACCGCCCCGGTAGGTGCCGTTTTCGTCTGAACGTTTGTAGATTTGCGCCAGCGAACATTCGAATAAACTGGTCGCCATACCGATCAGCGCGATTACCCACATCCAAAAAACCGCACCGGGACCACCCAGCGTGATGGCAACCGCCACGCCCGCGATGTTGCCGCCGCCGACCCGGCCCCCGACACTCACTAACAGCGCTTCCCGTGAGCTGACGTGTCCTTCCGCCCCGGTCTGTTTACCGATAAGCACATTGAACATGCGCTTGAAAAACTGAAATTGAACGAAGCCCGAGGCCAAGGTAAAAAATACCCCGAGTACAACCAAGAACGGGATCAGAGCCCACCCCCAGGTGGCGTCTCCGATGGCGTTGAAAAATAGATTCTAGGAATTCCATAGTTCGCCTCTATAGGTGGTTGGTTTTTTTTAGGTAGTGTGACTACCAACTATAGATGCTTAATCGTTTTTTTGATCACCGCAAATAAACCCCATCCTCACCGATCTTGCCCGGACCATTCAGCACATAAATACCCGCCGAGTTGCCGCGCACATGAAATGAAATATGCCCATCGCCCACGGTGATCTCATGGCCGGTCACCGCATCGCGATAAGTGCCGTTGCGAATAGTGCCGACTGACGCTTGCTGGTCGCCGCCGATGGCCAGCCCGACTACCGCATAGCTTTCCCCATTATTAAAATCACGCACGAAGCTGATACCGCTACCCCATTCGTTGACATGACTCATCGGTGCCTTTTGTAGCGCGGGAATGCTTCGGCGAATTTGATTGAGCCGCTGGATATGCTTGTACAATGGATGGTTTTGCGTTTCGCTAATCAGCTCGTCGGTCAGGTAATCGCCGAAATAGGCACGGCCGGTGCTATCCAAGGTGTCGTCGTTGCCTATCACGTCCTGCGGGGCGCCTTTCATGAATTCGATTTCTTCGCCGTAATACAGGCAGGGAATACCGCGTACCGTCCATAATAAATTGTAAGCCGCCGCCGCCATCCATTGATCGCCCTTGAAGCGGAACCGGAAATCGTTGTCCGGGCCGACATCGTGGTTCTGCAGGAAGGTGACCAACTCGGTAGCGTTCCCATAAATCCAATCCATGTCCAGCACCGTCTTGACCCCACCGTAACTACCCCGGCTCAGGTTGTCGCGAAAGGTTGAAAACAAGCCGAAATCAAGCTGCGGAAAACCGGAATTGCCACCGGAATTCGGATCGCGCGGATCATGACCCAACCGGGTATACCACCAAGGTCGGATGAAGGACGGGCCGTTGTCGCCGCCGCCCAAATCTCCCCAGCCATAGCCCTTGACCAGATTCTCGCCGAATACGAACAGTCCCGGTTTGTGGGCTTTCCAGGCATTGACGTATTCCAACAGATTATCGCGTGGCACATGCTTGACGGTGTCGATGCGCAGTGCGTCCACACCCATGTCGAGATAATGATTGATGGAACCAATCAGATAATCTTTAACGTTGTCCCGGTCGGTAGCAAGGTTGATGCAATCACCGGCGATATGCTTGCGTTGCACCGCTGCACTTTCCCAGTCGCCGCCGCAGATAAAACCGTCTTGCATATACCATTCGGGGTCGAGGGTGTTTGCGTCGATACCGAAGAAGCGACCAGGATTGTAACCGGACTTGGGCAGGGTTTCCCCAGTTAGGGGATCGACCAGCGGCTCTATGCCTTCCGGGTCCTTGTCGTGGCGTTCCTTGTACCATTCGGGCGCGACCGGATTGTCGATGTCATCGCGGTTCGGCCAAGCGTAATTGCCGAGATTGCCTTGGTAGGGACCGTGGTTGACTTGGCCCTGCTCCGAGCCTTGCGGCACATAGTATTTCATCGGTAGATGATCGATATGGACCTTGCCGCGAATACCGAACTGGCAGGAATGGTTGACGACCACGTCTTGAATAATTTTGAGGCCGCGCTCGTGTGCTGCGTCGATTAGATCCTGATAGGTAGCATCCGGCGATTCCAGACGCGGATCGATGCGGGTCCAGTCGTAGGCGTGATAGCCGTGATAGTCGAGTCCGCTGCGATTCTCGACCGGCGGGGTGATCCAAATGGCAGTAAAACCCAGATCACGGATGTAATCCAGTCGCTCAATCAGTCCTTTGAAATCTCCGCGCCAGTGTGGGTCTTCAGGTTCGCCGGTTTCGCGATTGATTTTCAGCCGGTCGCGACAAAAGAAGTTATTGGAAGGATCGCCGTCGTAGAAACGCGCGGTGAGTAAGAAATAGATGGTTTCCTCACGGAAGTCCTTGCCCGAAGGCGGTGCTGTGTAAATGTCCGCCGTATGCGTGGTGGGCTGGATACTGCTTTGTTGTTGATCTTGTGTCGATGATGGCGTTGATGAAACACTTGATTCACTGTCGGACCAGCCCAGCTGGATGTCATACCAACCGCTTCGATTCCGTTGCAGATCACCGGTTTGCCGCCATTGGCCGTCGTTGAATATCAAGCGGGCCGACTGTACGCCACTGAACCGATAAACAAACCAACCGTCTTCTTTCAATGTCATGGGAACACCGGGCCAATCTGTTCCGCTTTGCCCCGGCTGAGTGTCCCAATAATGAATATGCAGGCTATCGGGCCAGTCGCTTGGTTTTTTGAAGTAAATAATCAGGTCGCTCGAATCGGTCATGGTGTCTCAGCTCTTGTTTAGCTCCCCCTCCTTGGTTCATTGGTATAGAGAGGGAGATGGGGTGAATGTTTGTCGCACATGCTAAACCGCTCACCGTCAGGAGAGAAGACAAATCTAGCTGGTCGATGGCGGGCATCTTGCGGCGATATGGTTGCGTGGTTGGTTCGTTAGGGATAAAGCACGAATGCTAATGATTTGTGCTACCCTTCAACACTATTGAATCCACTCTATTACTTGGTAGCCGCCGCATGAGAGTCGTTGCCCTTTATCCCGGAACCTTTGATCCCATCACCAGCGGGCACGCTGATCTGATAGAGCGCGGTGCGCACATGTTCGATAAATTGATCATCGGCGTGGCAGCTAACCCGGGTAAGCAACCGCTGTTTTCTTTAAATGATCGAGTTGATTTGGTACGTTCAGTGCTGGCGCACATTGATAAGGTAGAAGTATGCGGCTTCGATACCTTGTTGGTCAGTTTCGTTAAGCAGGTTGGTGCCCAGGTCATCGTCCGAGGGTTACGAGCGGTATCCGATTTTGAATACGAATTTCAACTGGCCAGCATGAATCGTCGTTTATCTTCCGAAGTCGAAACCATTTTTCTGACTCCCGCCGAGC
The DNA here is from genome assembly GCA_012032855.1 of Candidatus Competibacteraceae bacterium. The sequence goes on along the minus strand of JAAUQA010000115.1, from coordinate 4,323 downwards.
AATTTTCCTTTATCTCCTCCAGCTTGGTGCGCGAAGTCGCCAAGTTAGGCGGCGATGTTTCCGCATTCGTGCACCCTAAAGTTCAGTCTGCGCTTGCTGCAAAATTTTCTTTACCCAAGTAAAATGCTCGGAAATTGAACGTGTGACCGGTATTCCGACCGGTTTATTGAGGAGACAGCTTATGGCGTTGCTAATTACTGACGAATGCATCAACTGCGATGTCTGCGAGCCGGAATGTCCCAATGGAGCGATTTCGCAGGGTGAAGAAATATACGTGATCAATCCCCAACTCTGCACGGAATGTGTAGGGCATTTCGACAAACCTCAGTGTGTAGAAGTTTGCCCGGTTGAATGTATTCCGCTGGACCCGAATTACCCGGAAAGTCCGGAAGAGCTGTTGGAGAAATATAAACGACTGGTTAGCGAAGCAGTTTAATTAGGCTGTTTAAGTCCTTTGGTTATTATTCGACATGCTCAGTACAGACTATTAAAACGTGCCGAACAATCGAAGCAGGCCACGTTTTCTTTGTTCATCGCGCGCCCAGTCCACTAGAGCATCAGTCAATGCATCTTCCCACGCGGTTCTCGCCGTATCCAGGTCGATTTTATTCTGACTAAGCATGCTGCATAATGCCGTACGTACGGCGGATAACTTGAGTAGCAGGGGATCTTCAGGATATTTAACAAGTGCTTCGTCCCATTGCCGGTTTACCTCCGTATCGCTGCAAAAGTTTCTGGGCTCTTCCGCAGCCCACGAAGATGAAGCGAGTAATATTAAGGAAAAAATCAGGTAACGCATGTGAGGCTCGCTTTAAGTAGGCAAAAGCCATAATTGAAAAAAGACGATTCAATCGACCGTCGAATCGCCTTTTTCATACCGCAAACCAAGCTCGCTATTTTAGTGGCCTTTAAAAGGTGTAGGCTACGCCTGCCTTAAAAGTGATAGCGGTTTCCGTAAATTCACCTAATGTCTCGTCGGAATCAAAATCATAATTGTATCCTTGAATACCGAGAGAATAGGTAAGTCCTTCCACGGGAGTAAACCCTCGCCAAGTGAAACCTATGGTTAATCCGACGGTATCTCCTTCCAATGTGGGAACTGTCTGATTTGCCAAGGGTAACGGACCGCTTTCTTCCGGAAAGACGAACCTCACTTTCTGATTCTTGAGTTTTTGCTTAATTTCAGAATCCAAGAAGGCTAAAGCAAGACTTGCCGCAAAAGTACCATCAAATGCACCTTTGTTGATTCTCCATCCATACGAGGAACCAATGAAAGGACCATCTTGTTCAACATCATAATCCAACTCGCCATCTACTGTTGCGATTGTTATGTTTTCGTTAGGATCAAGAATTGGTATGTTATCGGTCCGGGTAGTCGCATTAAAATCTGACTCAAAATTAGTCTCCGCTTTTTTATATCCGGCAAAAACAACCCAGTTGTCGGTTATTGAATAACCAAAGGAAATAGCATATTCGGTTCGATCAAAATCCACATCATCTGATCTTTCTAGCGATGAGAACGTTGAAAATTCTCCAACCCCACCTTCGATAAACGCGGAGTTTCTTTGAGTATCGGAAGCGCTGCCGCTGAATGCGTATTGTATGCTGAGATCGGCAAAAAAACGGTCTACAAAAAAAGTCAATCCACCACCGATCAAAGGTATGGTGTCTTTCCAACGAAAGTCGCCCTGAGCAGAATTTTGCTGGGTTAGTATGCTGCCATCGGATTGTAGTGGCTTACTAGAAAATGCTCCTGCCTGCGACTCAAAATCGTAATAGAGAAACCCCCCTTCTAAACGGGGTTGGAAAGCGAAATTAGCTGCGGATGCCAACGAAGGGGCAAGCAAAACAGCAGCCGATAAATATGAAACGGCTGAAATAGCGGCGATCTTTTTCATTAGCGTTCCCCTGAGTAAAGAATAAAACGATTGCTACTCTTAAATGCCCGTGCCAGTGCCTGATCGATTTGTGTCTTTTGTCAAAACAACTTACCGTATTGATAGCAGCAATTGCTTGGTTATCGAATCCTGCATTCTACCCATCGGACTGATTAGAGAAACGTTTAGCATCAATGGCTTGATTTGTCAATGCCGTGATGTTGCTTATTAACAACATTGCGGCACAAATAGCAACAAAATCATGACGCAAGCACTTAGGATGTGTTATGAATTCAACGAAAGCCAGCGCATCAGCACCACTGCGCCGACGGTTACCGCTAGTGCGAACCCTACCCACAGCCAAGTTGAGCGGGCGGATTGTGCTCTGGAACGTTTTTGACTATTAGTGAGTTGCGCGGAACGGTCGATGGGTATCGTTTGCTCAACAGTACGAACCCGATTCATGGGAATCGTGTCCGATACCGAGGGCTGAGCCGATGTGGCGCTGACCAATAAAACGGTGACATTATCTTTCCCACCGTTGTCCAGTGCAGCCTGAATTAACTGGTCAACTTTTTCTTGAGCATTCAGTGGTTCATTCAAAATACCCGCGATTTGCTCATCGCTGACTTCCGACGTCAAACCGTCGCTGCACAGCAAAATCTGTTCACCATGGCTCAGCGTGCCTTTGATTGTTTCTACTTCAACGCCGGCGATTTCGGTAGAACCTAATGCTTGGATTAGACTGCTACGATGAGGATGCTCGCGCGCTTGTTGCGCATCAATAGCGCCAGCTTCTAGTAACCGTTGAACCACTGTATGATCGCGCGTTAACGGATGCAATTCGCCATTCCAGAGATACGCACGACTATCACCCACCCAAGCGATTTCATAATCGTCGTCCTTCATCTGCAAAACCACAGCAGTGCTGCCCATACCAGCAACGCCACGGCCTTTTCCAATTCAGCAAGAACCGCTTGATGCGAACGTCCCACAGATTCCGGCAGTGAAGTCCCCTGTTTAAGAGCAACAGGGATAAACTCAGTGATAATAGCGCTAGCCACTTCCCCGGCCTGACGTCCGCCCATGCCATCGGCGATTAGCCATAGACCCGCATCTGAGTCCGCGTGATAGCAATCTTCATTTTGTTGCCTTACACGCCCGACGTTCGTACCCGCCCCGTATTCCCAGCTCATTCATTACCCTCATTTCGCATTGCACTGGTCAATAGCATAGCGGGAACCTCAACACTGAACTTGGCAGATATTATTGCAACGGTTCCGCATACAACACCCCTGTTTATCGTCTAAATTCATTGAATCGCAATGCCTTGATGGTTTTCTTTAATCCACCAACAGTATACCCAGTTTTGCATCGAAATCCCTGTAACGACAAAGACCGGATCACAATACCGGCACGATGCGAGACGGTTTCAAATCAGAGCACTTAATGAAATACTATCGGCATGGAAATTCCCGGCTATAAAATCGAGCAAGAACTTGGTCGTGGCGGCATGGCCACGGTTTATTTAGCGACCCAAGAATCGCTATCGCGGCATGTTGCCCTGAAAGTTGTGGCGCCCACCCTGGCGGCGGATAGTAATTTCACTGCCCGCTTCCTCAAGGAAGGGCGGATTATTGCTCAGCTCAACCATCCCAACGTTATCACTATATTCGACTGTGGTGTCCACGGGCATTATTACTATCTATCCATGGAATATCTTGCGGGGGGCACCCTGGAGGATCGTATCGACCAAGGCCTACCCCTGGCCGATACGTTGGAGATCATTAAATCCATGGCCAGCGCGCTGGGCTATGCACATGCCAAGGGATTTATTCATCGCGATGTCAAACCGCTAAACATCATGTTTCGCCGGGAAGGCACTCCGGTGTTGACCGATTTCGGCATCGCCAAATTCATGGAAGGCAGCACTCAGCTGACGGCACCGGGCATTGCTTTGGGCAGTTTGCGTTACATGAGCCCGGAACAAGTCCGGGGCTTTGAGATCGATGCCCGCTCCGATTTATATAGTTTGGGCATTGTATTCTACAAAATGTTGACCGGGCGGCTGCCCTACGAAGCGGAAGATCCGATGGTGGTCGCGGTGATGCACAGTACCGCACCACTACCGGTATTATCTCCGGAATTAGCCAAATTCCAACCGGTGCTGGACAAGTTGTTGGCCAAAGAAGTTGACGACCGTTTCCAGAACGCCGGGCAAATTGTCGACGCGATCAACCGCATTCAGCTCGGGCGATCACCTTTCGATGATGACACTGTTAAGGCAGTGGCTCGTTCCAAACCGCCTCGACGTTTGCAGTCTACATTTTCAGAAGAGGCGGTTGCAGCCCCACCGCCTCTTCTGAAACGGCCGATAATGATCGGGTTGCTCGGAACCATACTCGTGTCGCTGGTCGGCGGCGGCGCCTATCTGGCAATGCAGTGG
>JAAUQA010000114.1 GCA_012032855.1 Candidatus Competibacteraceae bacterium | reverse complement strand
ACGGGAAAACCACCACTACCAGCTTGGTTGCCAGTCTGTTGGCGGAACACGGATTGGATCCGACCTTCGTCATCGGCGGTAGGTTGAACAGTGCCGGCAGCAATGCTCAGCTAGGCGCCGGTCGTTATCTGGTCGCCGAGGCCGACGAGAGCGACGCGTCATTTTTACATTTGAAGCCCATGCTGGCGATCGTTACCAATATCGATGCCGATCACTTAGGCACCTATGATGGCGACTTCCTGCGTTTACGCGATACGTTTGTTGAATTCCTGCATCATCTACCGTTTTACGGCTTGGCTGTGCTGTGCGCCGACGACCCACAGGTAAGGACCATCCTGCCCCAAGTGGGACGTCCCATACTGACATACGGCACGAGCGACGATTGCGATGTTCGGGCCATAAACATCACCCAAAATGGGATGCGTACCCGCTTTCAAGTCTGCCTGCCGGATCAACCGGAATCTTGGACGATCACGCTCAATTTGCCGGGCCGGCACAGTGTGTTGAACGCACTGGCTGCAATCGCCGTAGCGCATGAATTAGCTGTGCCCATGCCGACCATTCAGCAGGCGCTGGAAATTTTCAAGGTATCGGTCGGCGTTTCCAAGGTCGCGGTGAGTTGGCGCTACCGAGCGGGGGGACAGCGACACTGATTGATGATTATGGACATCACCCGCGCGAATTGGCCGCCGTGCTACAAGCGATTCTGTGCAGGCTGGCCCAATCGTCGCTTGGTATTGGCCTTCCAGCCGCATCGTTACTCCCGCACGCGGGATTTATTCGATGATTTCGCACAGGTCTTATCCACCGTCGATGTATTAATTCTCACCGAAGTCTACGCGGCCGGTGAAGCACCGCTCGCTGGAGCGGATGGACGAACGCTCAGCCGGGCAATTCGAGTGCGTGGCCAAGTTGATCCGGTATTTATCGAACAGGTCACCGAGTTGCCGCAGTTATTACCGAATGTTCTGGAGGAGGGTGACCTGCTGTTGTTGATGGGTGCCGGCAGTATCGGAGCAGTGGCCGCGCAGCTGGGACATGACGGTCTGGAGGTCAGCCCATGATGCCGGTACAGAACAGGCCCTTGCCGGTCCTGCGTGGCGCTGTGCGCTCCAATGAACCGCTGGCGGGTTATACCTCCTGGCGAGTGGGCGGACCGGCGGATACGTTTTACCAGGCAGCCGACGTACAGGACTTGGCGCTATTCCTGTCTCAGCTGCCGCAGGCAGAACCGCTGTTCTGGTTAGGGCTGGGCAGCAATTTGCTGGTACGGGATGGCGGAATTCGCGGGACAGTCATTGCCACTCACGGCGCATTGACCGACTTGGATCTGTCGGAGCCCCACACCGTGCGCGCCGGGGCGGGTGTGCCTTGCGCTAAAGTGGCTCGTTTCAGCGCTCGCCATAATCTGACCGGTGTTGAGTTCTTGGCAGGTATCCCCGGTGTGATAGGCGGTGCTTTAGCGATGAATGCCGGTGCTTGGGGCGGCGAGATCTGGCCGCGGGTCAAGGCTGTGGAAACCATTGATCGACAAGGGGTCATGCGCCGTCGGACTCCGGAGCACTATGCGATCGCTTATCGACAAGTGCAATGCCCGTTCGACGAGTGGTTCGTAGCAGCCGATTTGCAACTTGAGCCGGGGGATGGCGCGGTCTCTTTAGCGCGGATTCGGGCGCTGTTGGAGCAACGCTCCCGGACCCAGCCGACCGGCGTGGCCAGCTGTGGTTCGGTATTTCGCAATCCTCCCGGCGACCATGCTGCCCGGTTGATTGAAACGGCCGGCCTCAAAGGCGTGCAGTTGGGCGGCGCGTGTGTATCCACCAAGCACGCCAATTTTATCGTTAATACCGGCAAGGCCAGCGCGCTCGACTTAGAACGGTTGATTGCCAAAGTGGCGGATACCGTCGAACGGGTACACGGTGTGTGTCTCACCCCCGAAGTGCGCATTGTCGGGGAGTTTGTACCAACCCATGGGATAACCGACGATGGGATTTAAGCGCGGAAAACGGCACGGGGCCACACCACTTAAGCCACAGGAAGATCAAGCCCTGCGGCGCTGGCTCAATTGGCGTTTATGGCTGCGGTGGACCGGGGTAGCAATGGTTCTGGCCGGCATCGGGGCAGGTCTGTACTCGGCCGGACAACGGTTGTTGGATCCCGAGCAATTTCCGTTACGCCATGTCCGTTTAAACGGCGAACTACGTAATCTTGATGAGGCTGACCTGCGAGCACTGCTGGAAACCCAGCTGGGACAAAATTTCTTTGCGTTGGATATCGATGCCATACACGCTGCTTTTGCCGCCAACCCCTGGATCCGTGAAGTACGTGTGCAACGGCAATGGCCGGATACCTTGCGGATTAATTTTCACGAGCGCTCCGTGTTCGGTTATTGGGGTGAGGATGAAATGATTGACATTAATGGCCAACGTTTTCGCCCCGCCAACATCCGGCAGACCGGAGTCTGGCCCCGGCTGGCGGGGCCTGATGGTCATGAGATACAACTCATGAACGCCTACCGAGAGGCCACCGCCTTGTTAAAATCGGTGGGTTTGCAGTTGACCCGGTTAGTGCAGGATGAGCGAAGAGCTTGGTGGATGGAGTTGGCCAATGGCCTTGAGCTGAGCCTGGGCAGAGAACATTTTGACCAACGGCTGCGACGCTTCATCGACATTTATCCACGTATCTTAGCGGAACAAATCGACCGTATCGCGATGGTGGATTTGCGTTATGTTAATGGATTTGCCGTGCGTTGGGCGGATTCGACGGAAACTAATGACTCGCGACGCATCAGCCGCGCATCACCCAAAGCGAAATACCGCGCACATTCTGCAGGCTGACCGAGCGAAAGAAGCAGAGCATATGCCTAAAAAAGACGAAAAAAGCTTAATTGCCGGATTGGATATTGGGACATCCAAAGTCGTTGCCATTGTCGGGGAAGCGAGCGTGGACGGCGCAATCGAGGTCGTCGGTCTCGGTTCTCACCCATCGCGCGGCTTAAAGAAAGGGGTGGTGGTTAATATTGAATCCACTGTGCAGTCATTGCGGCGTGCTGTCGATGAAGCCGAGCAAATGGCCGGCTGCCGAATCCATTCCATATACACCGGTATCGCCGGTAGCCACATCCGCAGTTTGAATTCACATGGCGTCACTGCTATCAAGAATAAAGAAGTGGTGCCGGCCGATGTTGATCGCGCCATCGAAGCGGCCCGTGTGGTCGCTATTCCGGCGGATCAAAAGATTCTGCATATCCTGCCGCGGGAATTCATTATCGACAATCAGGAAGGTATCCATGAGCCGGTCGGTATGTCCGGTGTGCGTCTGGAGGCCAAAGTGCATATGGTCACCGGAGCAGTGAGCGCCGCACAGAATTTGGTCAAGTGCATTCACCGCTGCGACCTGGAAGTCGATGACATCATCCTGGAACAACTGGCTTCCAGCCGGGCGGTGCTGAGCGAAGATGAAAAGGAGTTGGGGTCTGCTTAGTGGATATCGTGGTGGCACCACGGATATCGCGGTGTTTACCGGTGGTTCTATCAGCCATACCGCGGTTATTCCCATCGCCGGCGACCAGGTGACCAACGATATCGCGATTGCCTTGCGCACGCCGACCCAACATGCCGAAGAAATCAAGATGAAATATGCCTGCTGTTTGACGCAGTTGGCCAGTGGCGCGGAAAACATTGAGGTCACCAGCGTCGGAGATCGGGCTCCACGGCGTTTTTCCCGTTTGAGTCTGGCCGAGGTGGTAGAACCACGCTACGAAGAATTATTCACTTTAATCAAAGAGGAGTTACAACGCAGTGGTTTTGAAAACCTGATTGCTGCCGGGATTGTGTTGACGGGAGGCAGCGCTCAAATGGAGGGAGCCGTCGAGTTGGCCGAGCAAGTGTTTCACATGCCGGTCCGTCGGGGAATGCCCCAAACCGTAACCGGCTTGGACGACATGGTGCGCAGCCCCATCTACTCGACAGCAGTTGGCCTGCTGTTGTTCGGCAATGAAAATCGTTTAGCGAAACTCAATGTGTCGTTAACCTCGGGCAACAAAGGTTTGTTCGCCCGCATGAAAAACTGGTTTAAAGGAAATTTTTAACGCCGGGATACGAAAACCTATCGTCTTAATGAGGAGATGCCGTTATGTTTGAATTGATGGATGCGCATAATGATAGTGCCATTATCAAAGTTGTCGGGATAGGCGGCGGCGGTAGTAACGCCGTGCAACATATGATGAGTTCCAATATAGAGGGTGTAGATTTCATCTGCGCCAACACCGATGCCCAGGCCCTGAAAGCCTGCACTGTGCGCACGGCATTGCAGTTAGGCGCCAATATCACCAAAGGCTTAGGGGCCGGAGCGAATCCGGAAATTGGGCAGAAAGCCGCGATGGAAGACCGGGAACGGATACAGGAAGTCTTAGAGGGGGCCGACATGGTATTTATTACCGCCGGCATGGGTGGCGGCACCGGCACCGGCGGCGCCCCGGTGATTGCCCAACTCGCTCGGGAAATGGGCATTCTGACGGTTGCCGTTGTGACTAAGCCGTTTCCCTTTGAAGGCAAAAAGCGCATGGAAATCGGCATGCAGGGCATTAAGGAACTCAGTCAGTGTGTGGATTCTTTGATCACGATTCCCAATGAAAAACTGCTGATTGTGCTGGGTAAAGGCGCGAGCCTGTTAGATGCCTTCAAAGCGGCCAACGATGTATTGCTAGGTGCGGTACAGGGGATCGCCGAATTGATCACCGTCCGGGCCTGATCAATGTCGATTTTGCGGATGTGCGCACCGTGATGAGCGAAATGGGTATGGCTATGATGGGCACCGGTCGCGCAGTGGGCGATGGCCGCGCTCGGGAAGCCGCAGAGGCTGCTATCAACAGCCCATTGTTGGAAAATATCGATCTAGCTGGCGCCAAAGGGCTACTCGTCAACATTACTGCAGGCATGGATATCTCTATCGGCGAATTCGATGAAGTGGGCAATAACATCAAGGAATTGGCCTCTGACGACGCGACAGTAGTCGTCGGCGCTGTGATTGATCCGGAAATGCAAGGCGAGTTGCGGGTCACGATAGTCGCCACCGGCCTTGGTCAGGCCGCTGAAAAGGCTATGGATGCGCCGGATAAAGTGGCCCGTCCGCCGGTCAAATTGGTGCAGCGCGCAGGCGTTGGGGGAGGTAACGGCGAGACCGACACCCGGTCGGAGCAACGGAGTCCGAATCGACAAAAAACCGCAGAAAGCTTCGGTAATCGCACCGAAGGTAATCTTGAGTATCTTGACATACCGGCATTTCTCCGTCGACGAGCCGATTAAACTTTTACATCGGCTCATCGCTGAGCTCCGCTGTCACAACCCTACCCCGCCTATCCTGCCCCAGCCGTCGTTGGGGCAGGCACCCAAATCCGGTACCGGATAAATATTACCCGCCCCCTACGTTCTGTGTTATATTATCAACATTAGTTGCGAAAGGGAAACACAAGTTGCGAAAGGGAGACGAGTAAGGTATCTTATGACACAATGTATACTGGCATAATAGGTTGCTAACGGGAAATCCTGCTAGCGAAAGCCCTTGCCGAAGCGCTTAACGCCGTTCTGGTTTGGTTAAAGAGTTGGGGACGATGAATGATTAGGCAGCGAACTCTGAAAATGTTATTCGGGCCACCGGTGTCGGACTGCACACGGGGGAAAAGATCTACCTTACTCTGCGACCGGCAGCCCCTAATATGGGGATTATAATTCCGCCGCGTCGATCTTGCGCAGCCGGTGGAAATCAAGGCCAGCCCCCAGAATGTGGGCGATACACAGATGTCCACATCACTGGTCAAGGACGGGGTGCGTATTTCCACGGTCGAACACCTGCTTTCGGCCTTCGCCGGTCTGGGCGTCGATAACGCCTATGTCGATGTGAGCGCACCTGAAGTACCTATTATGGATGGAAGCGCTGGTCCTTTCGTATTTTTGATACAATCTGCAGGCATCAAAGAACAGAGTGCACCGAAGAAGTTTATTCGCATCAAACGCCCGGTAGTAATCGACGAAGGCGATAAATGGGCGCGGTTTGATCCCTTTAACGGGTTTAAAGTCGGATTTACCATTGAATTCGAACATCCGGTTTTCGAGAAGCATCCCCGCCAGGCTACGGTGGATTTTTCCACAACGTCTTTCGTCAAGGAAATCAGCCGGGCGCGCACATTCGGCTTCATGCGCGACATCGAACAGTTGCGTGAACGGCGCTTGGCGTTAGGCGGTAATCTTGATAACGCCGTCGTAGTGGATGATTATCGGGTCGTGAATGAAGACGGTTTGCGTTACGAAGATGAATTTGTCAAACACAAGATTCTTGATGCGATCGGCGATTTATATCTGCTGGGGCATAGTTTGATCGGTTCCTTTTCCGGTTATAAATCCGGTCATGCCCTCAACAATCGTCTCTTGCGGGTTCTGCTTGCAGAGCGCTCAGCGTGGGAAGAGGTAACCTTCACCGACGAACATGCGGTACCTATCTCTTATTTGCAGCCTGCCGAGATAATCAGCAGCTAGTTGCTTGGCGGCGCCTGACGAAAACGCCCGACCCGTTCTATTTATCCCCGATCAACGGCATTTCGAACATCCCAACGAATAGCAGCGATGGATAGCGCTATTCGTTGTCGTTATGTCGTTCTGCGAAAATCTTTCGGATTAGGTTATCATTCAGCATCTATCTTCCCTCGACCGAACTGGATAAGAAGGTCTCTCCATGGTCAGCAAAGTATTAAGAAAGATTTTGGCAGTCGCAATGACCGCGTTCTCAGGCGCTATAACAAAATAGTCGACACGATTAATGCCTTTGAGATCACCCTTCAGGGGCTAACCGATGAGCAATTGCGGGCTAAAACAGAAGAGTTTAAAAACCGCTTAGCCAAGGGTGGCACGTTAACCGAATTGCTCCCCGAAGCCTTCGCTGTGGTGCGCCAAGCGGGTGACCGCACCTTGGGCATGCGACACTTCGACGTCCAGCTGGTTGGCGGGATGGTCTTAAACGGCGGCAAAATCGCCGAGATGCGCACCGGCGAAGGCAAAACCTTAGTGGCCACCCTAGCGGCCTACCTCAATGCCCTCACCGGTAAAGGGGTACACATTATTACGGTAAATGATTATCTCGCCCGCCGTGACGCGCAATGGATGGGGCAAATCTATACTTTTTTGGGCATGACTGTCGGCGTGGTGACAGCCGGCATGAGCGCTGAGGACAAACGAGCCGCTTATCACGCCGACATCACCTATGGCACTAACAACGAATTCGGCTTCGATTATCTGCGCGACAACATGGCGTTCGGCCTTGAGCAGAAATTTCAGCGCGATCTGCACTTTGCCATTGTTGACGAGGTCGATTCCATTCTCATTGACGAAGCGCGCACGCCACTGATTATTTCCGGTCCGACTGAGGAAAGTTCGGATCTATATCGCCGGGTCAATGAAATCGTCCCGCAACTCAGCCGCCAACAGGAAGAAGAAGGACCGGGTGATTACTCTATTGACGAGAAACTCAAGCAAGCGTACCTGACCGAGGAAGGCCACCAACGCGTCGAAGATCTGCTGCTTGAGGCGGGTCTGCTCAGAACTGGCGAAAGTCTCTACGATCCTGCCAATCTGGGCCTATTTCATCATCTGAATGCCAGCCTCGTGCACATACCTTATTCAATAAAGACGTAGACTATATTGTACGCGACAGGCAAATCGTTATCGTAGACGAGTTTACCGGCCGCACCATGCCAGGTCGACGCTGGTCGGATGGCTTGCATCAAGCCCTTGAAGCCAAGGAACACGTTGACATCCAATCCGAAAATCAGACCCTGGCTTCGATCACCTTTCAAAATTACTTTCGCTTGTATGAAAAGCTGGCTGGTATGACCGGTACAGCTGATACTGAAGCCTACGAGTTTCAGCAGATTTACGGCCTGGAAGTACTCGTCATTCCGACCCACAAGAAGATGGTCCGAAAGGATATGGGTGATTTGGTATTTTTGACCACCCAGGAAAAATTCGACGCGGTACTGGACGATATTCGCGATTGTCATCAGCGCCGCCAACCGGTTCTGGTGGGCACGGCTTCTATTGAAAGCTCGGAATTGTTGTCCGGCCTTTTGAAAAAGCAAAAGATTCCTCATGAAGTGTTGAACGCTAAGCAACATCAGCGGGAAGCCGAGATCATCGCACAAGCCGGACGCCCGGGGGCGTTAACTATAGCCACCAACATGGCAGGCCGTGGGACCGACATTGTGTTGGGGGGCAATTTACAAGCGGAATTAGCCGCTTTAGAACCCGAAGTCGACGAACAACAACGCGAAGCTATTCGACAGGATTGGCAAAAGCGGCATGACGACGTGGTGACAGCCGGCGGTTTGCATATCATCGGCACCGAACGTCACGAATCCCGCCGCATCGATAATCAATTGCGCGGGCGATCCGGACGTCAGGGTGATCCCGGTTCCAGCC
>JAAUQA010000113.1 GCA_012032855.1 Candidatus Competibacteraceae bacterium | reverse complement strand
CGACAGCCGTAAACTTGGCTTACAGCTCCAGCATGCCAGAAAGCAGCGTGGCATGAATCAAGAGGCAGCGGCTTCAATCATTGGCGTAGTACGCACTACGATAGTCGCTATTGAAAAAGGCGAACGCAAAGTAAAACCGGATGAGCTTATCAAGCTGGCACGTGCCTATGGCCGGTCAGTCAGCGATTTCGTTAGCCAACGCCCGGAGATCCAACCCTTCGAGGTGCAATTCCGGGGCTTTTTGGGAAGAAACGACAAAGAAGAAGAACAGATCAAGTTATTGATCGATAAATGGCAAGAATTCTGTCGTAACTATCTCGAACTTGAAGAAATTGTCGGGACCGGGCTTGCGCGTAATTATCCTGTTAAGTACCAAACAGGGAACCTGCCAATCGAACGCACCGCTGAGAGCATAGCTATTTCCGAGCGCAACCGGCTCGGACTTGGTGATGGGCCAATTCATTCTCTCAGAGATATTTTGGAACAGGAGGTTGGACTGCGTATTTTTTACCTGGAGATGCCTCGTCGGTTTTCTGAAATGTATGCCTACGACGAGCGACTGGGAGGTTGTTTGGCAATTAATGCTAACCATCCAAAAGAAAGACAGCGGTGGTCATTAGCACATGGCTATTTGCATTTTTTAGCACATCGATATAAAGCTATTTATCATTTCGACAAACAATACCAACGGGTTCCACCCAGTGAACGACTTGCAGAAGCCTTTCCAAAATACTTTCTGATGCCGACCAGCAACTTGCTAAAACATTTCGTGGCTTATCGGGAGAAAGGCAAATTTACCCCAGCCGATTTATGCACAATAGCTCATTACTATGGCGTGTCTGTTGAGGCGATGGTGCTGCGTCTTGAAGAACTGGAACTGCTTCCCACCGGCACCTGGGATAAGTTGCGCGACCGCGGCTTCAAAATACGTGAAGCGCGCAGCGAACTCGGCTTGCAGGAAGTGGATGAAAGGACTGATCAATTTCCCTTGCAATACCAACATCTGGCTATTGAAGCCTTTGATCTGGGGCTTATTACCGAGGGACGTTTCGCCGGATTATTGGGGGTAGACAGATTGGAAGCACGGCGCATTGCCGAAGTGTTACGAGAACACTCTAGCGGCTTAACCGAAGGTGCGATTGATATTGATTTGGCGCAAGCATAACCAATAAGCGGCAGGGATAATGCTCGTCTACCATACCCATTTGATACTGGATGCTTGTTGCATCATTAACCTTCATGCCTCTGGAAAAATAGTGGATATTCTGAGTGCAATGCCGGTTCCTATCGTTATGTCGGAGACGGTAAGGCGCTTTGAATTGCTTTCATTCCAGAAATTGGACGCATTGAGCGCTTCACCCGCTGGAAATTTCCAAACTGCTATTGACGGAGGCTTGATTACGGTGGCCGATTTTGAAACGGAAGAGGAGAGAGCGAATTTTGTGAACTATGCTGCCGTATTGGGCGATGATGGCGAAGCAGCAACTTTCGCTATCGCAGCAGCGAGGGGATACGCTATTGCCACAGACGACAGAAAAGCTTTTAACTTCGCTGCTCAGGAGTTGCCGCATTTACCTCTGATCAATACGCCGCATCTGGTAAAACAATGGGTTGACAATAGCGATACCCGTGGGCAGGAACACCGGGAAGTGCTTCGAAATATAAGGCAATATGGCAGATACCTCCCGCCTAAAACACATTCCCTTTATGCGTGGTGGATGCAGATTTTAAAATAGGATTTGCTAACGCACCAGCTGATTCAAATCGAAGATCGGCAACAAAATCGCCAACACGATCATCAACACGATCCCGCCCATCAACAAAATCAACGCCGGCTCGAAAATACCCATTAATGCTGCGATCAACGTCTCAGTTTCCCGTTCTTGTTGTTGCGCGGCGCGCTCCAACATAGCACCTAAACGCCCACTGGCTTCACCGCTGGCAATCAACTGCACCGTCATGGCCGGGAAGTGGCCACTGGCATCAATCGCCGTGTGCAAACTGGATCCTTCCTTAACGCGTACCGCTGCCTGTTCAACCGCTTCCCGCATGGGCAGATTGCTGATGACCTGGGCGGAAATGCGCAATGCCTCCAATACCGGCACGCCGCTGGCCATCAGAATACTGAAGGTACGCGCATAACGGGCAGCATTGACGCCACGAATCAGACGGGATACCAACGGCACCCGCAACAAAAAAAGATGGACCCGGCGACGAAATCCATGCCGACGGAGACCATAGAAAAAACCGAACGAAAGCCCGGTTAGCAGAACAACTAACAACCAGCCGTATTCACGCAAAACGCGCTGGTGGCGATCAGCGCGCGGGTCAGCCAGGGCAATTGCTGGCCCATGCTGGTGAACACCTGCACCACTTGCGGAACAACATAGGTCAATAAGCCAATGACAATGAGAATCGCCACCGTGGTCAACAACGCCGGATAATACAGGGCTAAGCCGATTTTCTGTCGCAACTGTTGACGCGCTTCGGTGTAATCGGCCAGCCGTTCGAACACCACATCCAAATGACCGGACTGTTCACCGGCAGCTACAGTAGCTCGGTAAAGCTCGGGAAAAACGCGGGGAAAATCACTCAACGCGGTCGCCAAGGTGTGACCTTCCAGTACCCTGGCGCGTACCGCCAGCAATAAGCTGCCCAAACGGGTACGACCGGCCTGATGAGCGACTCCGCCTAAAGCCTGTTCCAAGGGCAGACCGGAACTAACCAGGGTGGCCAGCTGGCGAGTGACTAAGGCCAAATCGGTGGCGCTGATGCGTTGTACCCAACCAAGGTTTTGACCGCTACGGTTGCGCTCCTGACCCGCAACTTCATCGACAGTCACCGGAGTCAAACCGCGTTCCCTTAACAACTGCCGCACTTGTCGCGGAGTATCGCCTTCTAACAGGCCTTTGCGGGTTCGGCCCCGAGGATCCAGGGCGGCATACTGAAACGCCGGCATACTCAGTCTTCCCGAGTGACTCGCAGCAATTCCTCCAATGCGGTATCGCCGGCCAATACGCGGCGGCGACCGTCATCGCGAATGCTCGGAGTGTGGGTGCGCGCATAACGTTCCATGGCTTGCTCACCGGCCCCCTCATGAATCATGGTTTGCAACGAGCTATCGATTGGGACTAACTCAAAAATACCGGTCCGTCCTCGATAACCGGATTGATTACAGTGTTCGCACCCGACCGGTGCTTGCAGAATCGTCGCCGCCTCTGATTCTATTGCTAACAGCGCGTTTTCAGCAGCGGTAGCGGTATAAGACCGTTTACAGTGCCGACACAAGTTGCGGACTAAGCGTTGTGCCAACACCCCGATCAAGCTGGAAGATAATAAAAAGGGCTCGACACCCATGTCCCGCAGTCGGGTAATTGCACCAACGGCGCTGTTGGTGTGCAGGGTAGACAACACTAAATGGCCGGTGAGACTGGCCTGCACGGCAATTTCGGCGGTTTCCAGATCGCGGATCTCGCCGACCATCACGATATCCGGATCTTGCCGTAGAATAGCCCGCAAACCCCGTGCGAAACTCATCTCGACTTTGGTGTTGACCTGCGTTTGGCTGATGCCATCCAGATAATATTCGATGGGATCTTCCACCGTCATGATATTGCGTTTGCGATCATTGAGTCGGCTGAGAGCCCCGTATAACGTGGTGGTTTTACCTGACCCGGTGGGACCGGTGACTAACAGAATGCCATGCGGGCGGTGGATCAATTGATCGAGCAACGTCTCAGAAGCCGCTTCCATCCCCAATTGTTGCAAATCCAACCGCCCTTCCCGCTTATCCAACAAGCGCAATACCACCCGTTCTCCGTGACCGGCAGGCAGGGTCGAAACCCGCACGTCTACCGGCCGCCCGGCCACCCGCAGCGAAATCCGGCCGTCCTGGGGTAGCGTTTCTCGGCGATATCCAAGTGCGCCATAACCTTGACCCGCGATACCAGCAGCGGACCCCACGCACGCGGTGGTTGCAGCGCTTCCCGCAGCACCCCGTCGACCCGGAAGCGTACCAGCAGCCGGTTTTCAAATGATTCGATATGTATATCCGAGGCGTTTTCCTTAATGGCTTCGGTGAGCAGAGCATTGATCAGCCGGATGATAGGCGCATCGTCAGCGCTTTCCAGCAGATCTTCCGGTTCCGGCAGTTGTTGGGCGATTTGATCGAGATCCAACGCTTCACCCAAATCTTCCATCATCCGAGCGGCTCCAGTGCCGGATTCATAGACGTTCTGCAGGAGATTATCGAAAGCTTCGGCGGATACTTGATTGAGAGATAGCGGCATTTCCAGGCAACGCCGCAATTCGACGAGACTGAGCGCGTTAATACCGGGTCGATAAGCCACCCTAATCCGACCGTCATCGACTTCCAACGGCAATACGCCGTGGCGCTTGGCAAAAGCGTAGGGAATTTGATGCGTTGTCATGGAGAATTCAATCGTTATAGCCCAGTCTGCAACAGCTTATCCGAATCCGCACAGCGGTAGTTAAAAAGCGCACACAGCTTGCTCTATGCGCAGAGTTACTAATTGCTGGCAACTTCTTTGCATATATCAAATCACCAACTGGTCAGAAAACTAGATTTATCATGTGCGTTTTATGAAAATGTCATTGAAAATAAATTGTTATAATGGTCTTACCGATTGACCAAAACCTCGATAAGGTTGGATTCGTGACTGATAGATAAGCGTCATTGTTCGTATGAATGCTGACAATCACCGTATTGCGATTGGCATCCACACAGTTTTTACGCCTCCGCCAAGTTGTGCAGCACCCAGAACGGTTTTTTCAACTCATCCAACATAGGAAAGCTTATGATGACAACCAATCAAGCACTACAAGACTGGGTATCCGAAGTGGCTCAGCTGACCAAGCCAGCCCGCATCCACTGGTGTGACGGGTCTGAAGAAGAATACCAAAAGTTGGTGCAGTCCAGTGATTTCATGCCGCTGAATCCCGACACGCATCCTAACTGTTACTATCATCGCTCCGATCCCACCGATGTGGCGCGAACCGAGCATCTCACCTTTATTTGCACCAAAAACCCGCAAGACGCCGGTCCTAACAATTACTGGATGGAGCCCAACGAAGCCAAGCAAAAAATGGAAACGCTGTACGCTGGCTGCATGACCGGCCGCACGATGTACGTGATTCCTTATTGCATGGGGCCGCTCGGTTCGCCGTTGTCCCGCTATGGGGTAGAAATCAGCGACAGCCCCTATGTTGCAGCCAATATGCGGATCATGACCCGGATGGGTGCGCCTGCGCTGAAACATATCGAAGCGCAGGGTCATTTCGTCAAAGCGTTGCATTCTTTGGGTGATCTCAGTCCGGAGCGACGTTTTATCATGCATTTCCCGGAAGAGATGACGATCAAGAGCATCGGTTCCGGCTACGGCGGCAATGCCTTATTAGGTAAGAAGTGTCACGCACTAAGATTAGGCAGCTGGCAAGCACGGGAACAAGGCTGGCTGGCCGAGCACATGCTGATCGTCGGGATCGAAAACCCCCAAGGCGAGACCCACTACATCGCCGCGGCGTTTCCTTCGGCCTGCGGCAAGACTAATCTGGCGATGCTGATTCCGCCTGAAACCATGCCCGGTTACAAGATCTGGACGGTCGGCGACGATATTGCCTGGATGCAATTGGGCGAAGATGGCCGACTCTATGCTATCAATCCGGAAGCCGGTTATTTCGGCGTTGCTCCCGGTACTGGTCCCAAAACCAATCCCAACGCAGTGGCTACGCTGAATAGCAATGCTATTTTCACCAACGTCGGGCTGACTGAGGATAATCGGCCGTGGTGGGAGGGACTGTCCGACGAGACGCCTAAGTATGACTGGCGTGGCGCACTGTACAATCCCGACAAAGGACCCGCAGCTCAGTCCAATTCTCGCTTTACTGTACCCGCCAAGCAATGTCCCAGCTATTCACCGCGCGCCGAGGAGCTCAATGGGGTGCCGATTTCCGCCATTGTATTCGGTGGGCGACGGGCTAAATTAGCACCATTGGTTTTCCAAACTTGGGATTGGAATCACGGCGTGTTGGTCGGCGCCGGAATGGCTTCGGAAACAACCGCCGCGGCAACCGCTGCCGTCGGTGTGGTGCGGCGCGATCCAATGGCTATGAAACCGTTTTGCGGATACAACTTTGCCGATTATTGGGCGCACTGGCTCGGCTTCGCCGATAAATCCGACCGGTTGCCGAAAATTTCCACGTCAACTGGTTCCGCCAGAATGATAGCGGCGAGTTTATCTGGCCGGGTTTCGGCGAGAATCTGCGGGTACTAGAGTGGATCGTCAACCGCTGTCAGGACAAGATCGACGCCGTCGCCACCCCAATCGGTTTTATGCCAAGGGCTAAGGACATCAACACCCAGGGCTTGACGGTCAGTCCTGAAGTGATGAACGATTTATTGAGTGTGGATGCCGCTAGTTGGCGCTCGGAAATGGCCGACATCAAAGACTATTTCAACGAGTTCGGCGACCGGCTCCCGCAAGCATTATGGGACGAGTACGCTAAGGTCGTTGCTGCGTTGGGGCGCGAAGCCGCGCGGCTTAGGTAATGAATGGTGGCTAGTGGGTAAGGTACGCATTGCGTACCTTACTTGAGGAACTCTGATTCCGTCATTCATGAGATTTCTCAATTCAGCACACCGCTGCCTTCGAATTTCACCGTTGCGCATTCCGCGAAAACACGGCGCGTGCACAGACTGCAACGGTCGCTGTCCAGTTTTCGAAAATACTGCTAATAGCCTGCTCCTTGCCGGAGAAGATGTTATCCGGACCAATGATCTTGGTGTATCCCCCCCGCTCCAGGGCGTCGCGGACAGTGGTTTTCAGATTACTGAGATACAGCCCACCGCCTTTCGCACGCATACGTTGCGCTTCCTGCGCCAGCATCTCGGCCCCGCCACGTCAATGAAATTAACGCTGGTGCAGATAATCAAGACGTGTTTCCATTCGGAATTCTGCTCGGCGAATTGATACAGCACGTCTTGCACATGGTTGACTGCACCGAAGAAGATCGATCCGTCCAAGCGGATGATTTTTAACTGCGGACATTCCGGTAAATGATATTTAATGGCGTTGCCGAGCCGCCGTTTGGGTCTGGAGGAATCCGGCGCCATGCTGATTACGCGGGGATGCGAGGTGCGTTGCAAGTACATGATTAATGAAAGAAAAACTCCAGCATAGATGGCAAACTCCAGGGCGATAATTAAGGTTGCCATAATGGTGCTGAGCAATACCATAGTCTCGCGTCGGCTGGTGCGCACGATTGAGCGAATATGATGGGTATCGACCAGATTCCAGGCCACCAGCATGATGACCCCGGCCATGGCCGGCATCGGTAAATATGCGGTCAATGGACCGAAAAAGATCAGCACCAGTGCCACGATCAACGAAGCGAAAACCGCCGACAGGGCGTTTTGGCGCCCGCTTCGTAATTCACTCCGGTGCGGGTGAACGAACCCGATGCGGCATAGCAGGAAAAAAAACTGCCGATCATGTTGGACAGTCCCTGGCCGATGAATTCCTGGCTACCGTCGATACGCTGATGGGAACGGGTCGCCACGGCGCGGGCGATGGACACCGCTTCAATCAAACCGAGCAACGCCGCCGCGAACGCCCCCAGAGCCAATTGTCGCACGGTGCTCAAGGACAAGTCCGGCAAGGACAAAGGCGGTAATGAACTGGGTATGGAACCTAACAGAGGCACGCCGTGGTGTTGGCCGTCAATCCACCAGCAGAGTACGCTGCCGAACACAATGCCGATGATCATCCTCGGCCAACGGGGACGAAAGCGACCGACCAGCACACAGGTTAGCAAGGTGCTCAACGCAATCAACACCACGTAAGGATTGCTGCCGAATAGTCCGCCGATGACCGCTCCCCAGGTGTGGAGAAACGATTCCCCGCCAGGTATATCTAGCCCCAGAAAATGTTTGATTTGGCTGGTGGCGATTAACGCAGCGGCCCCGCTGGTAAACCCGATGACTACGGTATGGGAGATGAAAATTGATCAATCCCCCCAACCGGGCCAGTCCCATCATCAGTTGGAAAAGGCCGGCCAGAAAAGTCAACGTCAATACATACGGCAGGTAATTCGGGCTCCCCGGTGGCACCAAAGGCGCAACCACGCTGAACACCACGATGGAAATGGCCGTGGTCGGACCCGATACCAAATGCCGGGAAGACCCAAACAGACCGGCAATGATGGGAACAACGATAGCGGTGTATAGGCCGTATTGCGGCGGCAATCCGGCAATCAGCGCAAATGCCACGCCCTGCGGCAATACGATAATCGCCCCGGTGATCGCCCGCTATCAGGTCGTCGCGCACTACCCGCCGCGTCAGTTGGCGTCCCCAAATCAGGCAGGGGAACACCTTGGGCGACAGCCAGTATTTTAGCCGGTATCTTGGAATAGTTCGTAAAACGCTGCTCACGACAACGATTCGGCTGTTAGAAAGACTGATGTGAGGAC